>JAYEOF010000226.1:0-17942 GCA_034722695.1 Campylobacterota bacterium | reverse complement strand
GAAAACTCTATAAAGACCGCGTAAACAAAGAGTAGCAAGAAAGTTTGAAACCATCTAATGGAATAAGCAAATCTAAGTAGTAGAGTCAACACTGCAAAAGCAATAAAATGTGTGCTTTTATCTGACAAAGAACCTATTTTCGGTGCCATATCCTGCGGTACTACTGCAAATATATAACTTCCGATCAGAGCTAACCAGAATAGGATCCTAAAAATCAATGGGGTGTTAAACTGCATTCACTTTATCCACGATGAACTGAGTAAACTTATCACTGTCATTCATACATGATGCAACAATATAATCTTCATACTTGACCTTATCGGCTATCTCTCTATGCTCAATATCCAGTTCAAACACCGTCTCTGAATTATCAAGCGTAAATGCCAGAGGGTAAATAAATACTTTTCTATGCGTCGGGTTACGTAACACATCCACAAGATTAGGTTCGAGCCAAGCCGAAGAACCTACCTTGGACTGATAGACCAATTTGATCTCATGAAATTCAATTCCACGTTCTTTCATATAGATCTTGATCGCAGAGGCGTTTGCTTCCACTTGATTTTGATACGGGTCACCCGCTTTAATGATACTCATCGGTAAGCCATGTGCCGAGAGTAACAGATCATACTCTTTTGTATCTTTGCCCTCTGCTGCTTCCATGATCTTCTCACAAGATGCTGCTATATAATCATAATCATCATAATAAGGATCTATCAAAGTGATTTTTGGACTGTATCCCAAAGCCTCACATCTCTCTTCAATATCCTCTAAAGAGGAAAGTGTTGTGGTAGTTGAGTATTGAGGATACATCGGAAACAATATCAGTTCCTCTATCCCCTCTTCTTTACACTTTTGTAATGCTTCATCAGCAAAAGGAGGCACATAACGCATCACAGGATAAATAGGCATATCTAAATGGATCTTTAACTTTGCAATAAGTTCTTCTGTAAGTTGAGGAAGCGGTGACTTGCCACCTAATAACTGATAATTCTCTTTCACATCTTCAAGACGTTTAGAGATGATGATATTTGCAATAAACTTACGCATATAAGGATTCATCGTCAATATATTTTTATCAGCAAACATATTACGTAAAAAGAGTTCTACCTCTTCTATGTTATTTGGTCCTCCCATATTGAGAAGTAAAAGTGCTCTGGTCATTGTTATCCTTATTTGCTTGCTATTTTAGCATATACAGTGTAAAATTCATACTATAATATATTCACAAATAAAGGATTTTTATGATTATTATTCCTGCACGTATAGGTTCAAGTCGCTTTCCCAATAAAGTGTTAGCAGATATAGGAGGTATTCCTATGGTTGTTAGAACTGCTATGGCGGTAGATGACATAGACAGCGTAGTCATTGCAACAGATTCACAAGAGGTAATAGATATTGCTGCGTCACATGATATCCATGCAGTGATGACTTCCCAAGATCACCAAAGTGGTACAGACCGTATCTATGAGGCAGTACAAAAACTAGGTTTAAACGATGATGAGATTATAATCAATGTACAGGGAGATGAACCGTTTATAGAGACGGATGTAGTTCAGAGTATTTATAATTTAACGAAGAAAAACCAAACAGATAAAAGTATCATGATGAACTCATGTTATAAAACCATTTCCAATCCTGAAGCAGATGATCCAAATATTGTTAAGGTTGTAACCGATACAGATGATATAGCACTCTACTTTTCAAGAGCGAAAGTACCTTATCCCAGAGACCATCATTTTGATAGCTATAAGGGGCACTTAGGGATTTATGGTTTTACGGTAAGGTCATTACGAAAGTTTTGTGCACTCAACCCTGCACCTTTAGAAGATATAGAAAAATTAGAACAACTCAGAGCGCTTCATCATGGGTATAGAGTAGCCATGATAGAGGTAGAAACTGAGAGTTTTGGTATAGACACCCAAGAAGACCTGGAAAAAGCCATTAAACATCATAGGCTTTAATATACCATCAAACATAAAATTAAAATTTTATTGAGAAGGAAAAATATTTTTCCTCCTCTTTATTTGCTTTAACCTTTAACCGCTTTACCAAGATCCCACATTGGCATAAAGATACCAAGAGCCATAAGGAGAACAAGCCCTGCAATAAAGAACATCATAATAGGTTCTATATACGCTGAAAGGTTATCGATCAGATCCTGAAACTCCATATCATAATAATTAGTCACTTTATCTAACATGGCATCAAGTTGTCCACCCGATTCTCCTGCTTTGATCATTTGTAAAAGCATATTTTCATACAGTCCTGTAATTTCAAACGCTTCAGCAAGATTCATACCACGACCGATATTCGCATTTACCGTCAGTAACTTCTCTTTGATCGCCAGATTATCAACCATACCAACGGCCGTTTCTAATGCTTCAGACACTGGGATACCTGCTTTTACCAGTTCACCGAAAACCAAATTATATTTATGCATGGTAGAGAGAAAGATCGCTTTATTGATAAGATAAAATTTAGGATGTATCATCAGCTTATCCATACTGTATTTGAAATCTCTGTTATTTTTATAAAAATACTTTATTGCAAAAATTATAGCAAATAAAATAACTAAAATTAATACGCCATAATTACTGAATGCCCACTCCAATTTAAGAAGTATTTGCGTAGGAAGTGGTAATTCTGTTTTAAATTTAGAAAAAATATCTTTAAATTTTGGTACAACAACCATAATGAGTATTGTAAAAGCAATTGCCATAGCTGTTAAAGTAATCAAAGGTGAACGAATTGCTTTTTTAAACTTAGCCGTATTATTTCTAAGCGTTTCAAGTATATCTGCAAGCTTATGATAAGATTCTGAGATATTACCTGTTCTTTCACCTAAATTTGTCATTGCCAATGCAACATGTCCAAACTCTTCTGTATAAGGCTCCATTGCATCAGACAGACTATGACCCGCATTAATATCATTACCCATAGTCATATAAATTTGTTTAAGTACTTGATTATTTGTATTATCTGCGACATCTTCCAAAGTATCATTAATAGCGATACCTGCATCCGTCATAACTGCAATTTGCCTGATCGTTGATATTTTATCATTGATAGGTATTTTAGATTTAAAAGACTTCTTAAATCCTTTCAATAAATTATCCAAACTGTCTTCTAAAGGTGCAGCTGTCTCAACGGCCTTCAGCACCATTGAGGATGGGAATTTATTCTTAGCTGATTTAATCGCTGCCATTTTACCATCTGCTTTAATTAACTCTAAACGCTTTGTACCTCTATCCATGACTGTAACATTAAAATATTTCATTATAATCTCGCTACTCTATAAATTTCTTCAATCGTTGTTTTACCCTCTAAGGCTTTACTGATACCATCTTCAAACATGTTGATAAACCCTTCCTTCATTGCCTGCTTTGTCATCTCTTCTTTTGATGCATTCGAAGCTATCAGACGTGAAAATGTTTCACTTATCGTTAGAACTTCAGAGATCATTTCTCTTCCTGCATATCCACTATGTCCACACTCTTTACACCCATCACCTTTGTAAAATGTGGGATTATCCGGAAGATACTGCTTTACATCCTTTAAAAGACTCTCGGGAAGTACTGTTTCCATCTTACAGTGAGGACATATTTTTCGCACAAGTCTTTGTGCTTGAATGGCTACAAGTGCACCACTCACAAGGTACTCTTCAATACCCATATCCAAGATCCTTGTTACTGCAGAAATAGCATCATTGGTATGTAACGTAGAAAGTACTAAGTGTCCTGTTAGTGCTGCTTGAATAGCAATACGCAAGGTTTCTTTGTCTCTGATCTCTCCGATCATAATTTTATCTGGATCTTGTCTTAGTATAGATCTCAATGCATCGGCAAAACTCAATCCGATACTTGCTCTTACCTGTACCTGTTGCAAACCGCTCATCTGATATTCCACAGGATCTTCAACTGTAATGATCTTATCTTTTACATCTTTTATCGCATTAAGTGCACCATACAGTGTAGTTGTTTTACCAGATCCCGTAGGACCCGTAACCAGGACAATACCATAAGGTACTTTAATGGACTCAGAAAATCTATCATAACAAAACTTACTCATACCTGCTTCTTCTAGTTTTATCATCGCTTTGGTCTTGTCTAAAATTCTCAAAACAATAGACTCTCCATAAATGGTTGGAAGTGTAGATACCCTAAAATCAAACTCTTTTTTTGAGATACTCGTAGAAAATCTACCATCCTGCGGTTTTCTTTTTTCTGCTATATCCAAATTTGAAAGCAGTTTCATTCTTGAAGCCAAGGGATTAAATATATCTTTATCAAAGGTAAAACTTTGACGCAACATACCATCGACACGTTCACGTATACTACAACTCTTTTCTGTTGCTTCGATATGAATATCACTTGCCCCAATGTAAATAGCTGACTTTATAATTATATCAATAAGTTTTAAAACCGCTGGTGACTCATCTTCTTCTTCAAACTTTCCATCTTGACTTAAATCTTTACGTATATCTGATACTAAACCTTTAATACTTTCATTAATTTCCAAACGTTGTAAATGCTGCTTTATCTGTTTAGATTTGGATATAGCTATTCTTACAGGTTTTTTAGGGAAAAGTCGCTGTATTGTATCTTGTGCTGCCATATCTAAAGGATCATCAAAAACAATGAGAACATGAAGATCATTCTCTTCAATAGGAACAATATTATATTTAATGAGTTGGTTATATGGCATTTTTGAAAATAGTTTCATATCTATTTCAACTTCATCTAGATCAATATACTCAATATGAAGTTCCTTCGCAACTTCTTCAAGAATAGGGGTAATATCAATCCCCTCGATCTTTTCTAAATGTCGTAAAGTAATAATGCCCTGTCTTATTTTCTTAGCTAAATATATTTCTACAGAGTGTGAATCAATCATGTTTTCAGCTATAAGGTTAGCAAATGAAATTTTTTTAGGTGGTCGACTTTTAACTAAAGTAGAAATAGCATCTTTGGTTATAAGCTTTTCATCAAGCATCATTTCAATAAGTTTTACCATTCTAATTATCCCTTCTTACTCTATTTACTATAGAGTACCTTTTTTTATCTTATTCAATAGACTTTTACCTTCTGCTGAGTTTGATTTTTTAATGTACTTCGTCAAAATATCTATCGCTTCATTTTTACGACCCAATTTCACTTTAGACTTTGCAAATATTAACCAACTCTCTGCAATGTTTCCATTAATTTTATTGGTTTGTAGTGCCCAATACTCTGCTTTTTTATAGTTCCCTTTACGATAATAACTTCTGGCTAGAAATAGTGAATCATCTGTGTCATGTGTCTGTTTAAAACGCTTTGCAACATCTTTATATGCACTGACACTTGATGTCTCTATAATATTTAAATGCATCTTCTTCCGAGGTTTTTCTACTGTTTCTTTTTCTACTGTTTCTATTTTTATGCTAGGTTTTTTAATCGTTTTAACATCCTCTGATAGAGGTAAATCTTCAACAATTTCCATAGAGCCATTTTCAGATGTCACTGTCATAGGTTTTATTTCAGTTATCTGTGAAACTTCACTAACTTTAGGTTTTTTTGTTTCCAATGTTGTTAAAGCTTTATCTATTAATACAGCCGTAGAGTGATCTGTAATCATTTCTATCTTATTCTTATTATTGAATTTAAGAAAATCAATTTCTTTATAATTTAAGAAAGAAAAAGAGATAAGAAGTATAAGAAAGATAGAAAAAATAAGTACAAACCAAGGTTTCCTCTTTTTTTTCTTATATTTTTTCCACTCTTCTTCTAAAGGTTTAATATCATACATTGATATATCCCAATTTCAATGCAGCCATTTCAATAATTCTTTGAGGTATACGTTCATAATTAACTTTAGATGGCTCATTTTCATCATAATATTCACATATCTCAAATATGGTAAAAAATAATTTGTTACACTCTCTAAAATTACCTTTTGTAAAGGTATGAATAAGTTTCATATCTTTATCTTTTATACTATTGGCTATCTCAAAAAGATTCTTTTTTAAAAGTTTTTTATGTATATAAAAAGTTTGATCCTCTTTTGTCGCATTTTTAAGCTCTATCACTTCCCATATACGTGATTGAAAATGCTCTTTTGCAATAAGATCTTCATCTTCAGTTTTATGTAGAGAAACAACAAATTTTACCGCTCGGCTGTCTGAGAGAAGTCTGATCTTTTCCATCATTTCAGGTCCATACATCTGTGCTTCATCAAGCAGGATAATAATTTCTCTTTTTCCTCTTAAATTTTTACAAAAATCAACTAAAGCTGAAAAATTCACCTCTGTATCATGAGGTAGATCTTGTTTGGTCAATACTTTAAATAACTTATGAAAAAACTCTTTCTCATTGATTGAAGGTGTATCAAAATAATGAATTTCTTTTTGATGTTTTAATTTCATTTGAATGCGGTTAAGGAGTATACTTTTTCCGGTACCGGGCCGACCAAAAAGTAAGATCATCTTCAATGGTTTATCCATACTGTGTTGCAGTTGCTTATATGCTGTAACAGAAGAATCTAACTCAATGTAGTCATCGATATCTACAGAATCGATGAATACATTTTTAGCCGCTTCGTATCTACTTTTCATTAAGTTTTGTATATCCTAGATCTTTAAGTGAGACTGATTTAGAATTTTTAACAATATGTGGGGTTATGATAAAAACCAACTCTTCCACATTCTTAATTTTTTCTTCATGCTTAAAAGCATACTCAAGTAAAGGTATGTCTCCCAATAAAGGAACTTTATTAATTTTAGTACCTTCTCTGGAAAAGATCAAACCACCAAGAATCGCATGCTCACCGTCTTTAACTTTAATCACAGAAGCAATTTGTCTTCTTATTAAGTCTGGTGGAATACTTCTCGTACCAACACCAGATGAAACATCATCAACTGTATCAGATATGGATGGGTTTATCTTTAATGTGATCGTCCCATCATCATCAATCTCTGGAGTGATATCAAGTAATATACCTGCAAATACAGAATCAACTGTTTCTCCTTCGGCAGTGTTAGAGTTCTGCCCGCCACCTAAAGCACTGGTTGATCTAAGTTTGTAAAAAAGTTCTTTCCCCACAGAGATCAATGCCGGCTGGTTATTCAGTGTCATTATTCTTGGACTGGAGATGGCTTTCACATCTCCTTGTGTACTTAAAAATTTTACAACTTCTGAAACCTGTGTACTCCCTGTCATACTCATAACTTGAGCATTCCTCGGTCTTGACCCTTCAGCAAATGTTGCATCAGTAATACCCTGGATAGCATCAAATGTATAAGAACCCACATCTTTTTGTGCCATTGCCAATGTATTGATTGTCATATTTTGCAATCCATAAAGTTGTGACCAATCTACCCCTGTTGTTGTACTGTCATCAAACACTACCGTAAGTATACGTACATCGATGAGTACTTGTTGTTTGATCTGTTTATCTAGGGCATGAACATATCTTGCTACTCTATTGATTTGTCTATCCGTACCAGTTACTGTCACCATACCGGCTTCCGGATTCACAATAGGCGCCAAAGGATTATACTCCCAAACCTGACCATCCGGTCCTGTCCAACCTTCACCTGTTTTAGTATAGTGTGTACCACCATCACCTGCTCCCATCAGGATACGCTGAACTTCTTTTTCAATAGTTTTCCAAAATATAAATTCATGATTACTTTCTATAGTTATACCTGTTTTTGAAAGACTTGATCCATTTTCACCTCCACCACTATTTGGATCTGAAGTACTGGAGTCAGCAATAGTTACATTTGCATTACTCTTACCTATTCTTTGTCCGGAAATATAATGAATACGAAATGTTCTTGTGATCAGATATGAAATTTTAAGTTTATTCCCACTTAACGTATAGTGAAGATCATTGTCTTTAAGAATAGTATTCAAAAAACCTTTTAACGTACTGTTTTTCAACTTCACATAATAAAGTTTTTTATTCATTCTTTTCTTTGCAGCATCATCTCTAACAATAACACTTAATCCACAAGTATCTGCAAGATTTTCGATCACATCACTTATAGTTAATTTACTGTCTATCGTGACAGAAAACAATTTAGTAGAACAACTACCTGCAACTAAAGTATTTGTAACACCTAACATCATTGCACATGCAATAATAAACTTGACCCCTAAATTCCGTACTTTTTTCATCTTATTCCCTTTCTTCTAACTTGATAAAATTATCTTTCTTTTGATGGAGAAATAATTTTTTAACATTATTTCCATTTCTAAGTACCACACCTCTTTTACCCACATATTTTAGTGTGTAACCCATAATAGTATCATCTACAACTTTCCATGATTCATTTATAAATGCTTTACCATTCATAATAGCATGAAGTGATAATTTTACTGTTTCTCCTACGGCAGGAATTACAACTGTAGTTATATTATTTTCTTCTTTTAGTCTAATAAATGGTTCTTGTGTCGCTTCTAGCGTTTCTAACTTAATACCTTCTCTTTTCTCATGTATCTTACTAACCATCTCCTCTATTTGTTTAACAGAAAGATCAGCATAAACTGAAACTGTTAGCAATGAAATTATAAATAGTGTCTTTTTCATTAGTAATTTATCCCCCATACAGAAATATTGATATCAGCTACGATCTGTGACGAGTTTTGATCAAGAGAAAATTTTGTCCCATAAATATCTGTAACCAAAACATTTTGTTCAAGTTCATTCATGAATTTTACAATACCTTTATATTCACCCTTGCATCCTACACCAATTTCTAAAACATATCCAAAACTACCATTGTTGTCTACATACTTATTTGCTATATATTGTATATCTACATTCTGTATCTCAGCTTTATCTGTAATGGAATTTAAAAATCTAGACCAACTTTTCTGGTTGAATAACATACCAGACAGTTTTTCCAAGTTTGCATCAATAAACTTTATTTTTTTGTTTAAATTAACAATATTACTCTTTTTTGTAACGATATCACGATCAAACTTCTTAATATAAAATTCACGATCACCATTCACAGTAATAGAGTTGAGATAAATATTATTATCCGCTATACTTTTTTGTATGCTCTTCTTGGTTGTTTCACTTTTGTTATACATCTTTTCTGTATAAGGCAAAAGATATGCATAGGCAAGATATGCGATAATACCTGCTATTCCTAAAATAATCAACCATTTCTCACTCTCTTTTTTAGGTGCGAAATAACTGTCCATTTCTTCTAATTTATCTTCTATGAATTTCATCTTAGATCAACCTTTAATAGACCTTTGTAGTAATCACTCTCTTGGTCTTTTTGGATTATTTCAATATCAATCTGATTTAGCTCATCAAAATGATTATCAGAAATATATTTAATAAGTTCTGTAAATTTTCTATCATCTGAACTTACTAAAGACAACCATAAAATATCATTTTCACTATACAACATATCAACATGAACGCCAAATTTATTTAATTCATTTGCAATGGTATGAAACGTGCCTGATTTAAGACGATAATTTACTTTTTTATCATATATAGAAGTTAGAGTCTGTGTTTTACCTTTATATATATCTGATAATTTAGTAATTTCCTTATCCAGCACAGATATTTCTTGTTTCTTGGTACTTAGTATTTTCTTATATTTATTCGTTTCTGTAGTAAGTTCATTATTTTGTATCGTTAATGCATAAATTTTGGCATCATTTGCATAGGAACCTATCAAATAAACCAAAGGATACGCTAAACCAACAGCAATAGCAGTAAGAGTCGCTATGATAAACTGTCCACTTGCACGATTCATAAATGATGGTGCACGTGGGAACATCGTAAGATTTACACTAGAAGATTCATCTTCCATATAATCAATTGAGCTAAGCAACATCAAGTATTGAAGTTGATCTGTATACCACTCATCATTATTAATACTTTGTCCATTATAGTCAAAATTCAGATCTGCAGACTGTAATCCTAAATAGTTTTGACTATACTCATCCAAGCCTATAATAGGACCTTGAACACTACCTATAAACATATGATCAATTGTTTCTAATTGGAATGCTCTTTTTGTATAGATAATAATATCGTTGACCATAATAAATATTTCACCAAAAATCTTCATGAAATTTTGCTGGTAGTCACTATTGGTTGCTTTAAGTCCCTCAGTTTCTAAAATAGAAAAGAATTCTTTCTTCTCAACTTGTTCACCAACTATTTCACAATATTTGTCATACATTTGCTCTAAAGAAAATTCTATAGATTTAGAATAAAGATATTCTCCATCTTTATAAAATGTTACAAATGCATCTTGCTGAGTAAAATACATAAAACAATGCGTCCCACTGTCATTCAATATCTCTTTTTTGTATAAAGATTTATATAGAAGTGGTGCCGGTATGATAAGATCAATATATTTAGTCTCTTGCTTTATAGGAAGATAGAGTTTATCTAAAATTTCCGGTTCAGCAACAAAGAGATGAAATTTTCTCTCTTCTTCTGCGTTTTCAACTTCAGTTGAAGAGATAATATAATCACTAGCCTGATCGAGACCTAACTCTTCATATGCTTTTATTTCAAGAATATCTGTGATATCTTCTTCTGGAATACTACGACTTAACTCTATCGTAGTGCTGATCATGTCTTTATTGCTTACATATGAAGTAATAAAGTTTGAAGTGTTATAACTGAGTTTATTTAAAGATTGAAACGAGCCATTCTTATATATATAACTTTTATCAGTATAGGCATTGACTGTAACAATATTTTTTATAGCCGATTTTGATTCTTTTGACGAATTTTTTTTCAAAAACATTCTAAACTTCCTTGTCTGTTGAACAATTATATATGTTATAATATTAAAACTATCTTACATATCATAATTTTTTTAAAAGAATTAAATATTTTTATCGTGAACGCATATATTAGAGGTAAGAACGGAGATTTGGCAACCTGGCGATCTCAATCACTGAGACCCATGACTTTCCGGCCTTGCTTCGCAACAAGTGTGGCACAACAACATATAAATAATGCTAATGCTATACTATTTAACATTATGTCAAGCTTATAATTTAATGATTATTACCGTACCAAATAAAATGCTAAACCACTTATTAAATCATATATCCAAACTCTTCTAAACTTTCTCTATTTTTACTCCAGCCTTTTTTGACAGAAACATGTAAATCCAAAAATATCTTTTTACCTGCAAAAATTTCCATTTGCTCACGTGCAAATTTTCCAACACGTTTAATGCCTTCACCTTTTTGTCCTACTATCATGCCTTTTTGCGTATCTTTCTCCACGACTATGGTTGCATATACAGTATCCAGGGTATCTGTTTCATTTATTTTCTCTATCGTTACATCACTTTCATAGGGTATCTCATCACTTAAGTTTTCAAAAATTGACTCGCGTATAAGTTCTTTGTAAATATCACGTATATTATCTGTTGTTAATATCTCTGTATCAAACAAAAACGGTGATATAGGTAAATATTTACTTATCTCATCAAGCAGCTGTTTCTTTCCAACTTTTTTATTAACAGAGAAAGGGATAATCGCTTCAAATTTATCTTGATACTTTTGATACTCTCCTAGTTTTTTAAGTATATCCCCTTGTTTAACATGATCCATCTTTGTAAGCAGTACAATATGTTTTGTATTTTTTCTCTCTGTCATTTTTAAAAACTTCTCATACTCTAGCAATTTATCTGTAATGGGTGCCAAAAAAATAATAAGATCTGCATCACCTATTGCTTTAAGTGCTTCATCCATCATAAATTTATTGAGTAGTCTCTCTTTTTCATGGATACCGGGTGTATCTACAAAAATAATTTGCGACTCTTCTCCTTGATGGTTTTCATGCATCACTATGATATTCATACGTTTACGTGTTGCCTGTGCTTTTTTAGAGACCATAGCAAGCTTTTCGCCTACTATATAATTCAATAATGTACTTTTTCCTGCATTAGGTCTTCCAACAACTGCAACAAAACCTGCTTTTGTATCTATATCATCTTTTTCATGTTCAAACATTATAATATGTACCTCGTCGTATCTTCATCTTCAACCACTTTGCTTATCTTCTCTTCTACAAGTGTTTTATCGATATTTATTTTCTCACCTGCATATTCATCTGCCAAGAAACTGATATCTTCCAATATTTTCTCCATGACTGTATGCAAACGTCTAGCACCAATGTCTTCCGTCTTTTCATTTGCAAGAAGTGAATAGTGAGCAATAGCATGTAATGCTTCTTCATCAAACACCAATTCAACTCCTTCAACATTCATCAAAGCTTGATACTGTTTGATGAGCGAGTTATTTGGTTCTGTCAATATACGATACAGTGTCTCTTCATCCAAGCTGTCTAGCTCAACACGCAAGGGGAAACGCCCCTGAAGTTCAGGCATAAGATCACTTGGTTTACTTATGTGAAATGCGCCCGCAGCGATAAAAAGGATATGGTCTGTTTTTACCTGACCTAGCTTTGTATTCACAGTAGATCCCTCTACTATGGGTAACAAGTCTCTTTGAACACCCTCTTTACTAGGGTCCTGCCTGCTTTGCGAGTTGGAAGATACAGCGATCTTATCTATCTCATCAAGAAAAACAATGCCACCCTTTTCTACTTTTTCAAGTGCTAAAGCTTTGAGCTGTTCCTCATCAAGTAATACTTCACTCGCCTCTTGGGCTAAAATTTTCTTAGCATCTGCTACACTTACCTCTTTTTCAGGACCTTTTTTACCCATTCCGCCTAACACTTTTACAATAGACTCTTGTACTTGTATCATCTGAGGTGGAAGTCCCTCTTCTGGCATCGTAGGGTTGTTTGGCATCTCTACTTTGATCTTAAGATGATCAAGCTCTCCTTTGGCAAATTTCTCTTGCATACGCAGGAACGATGCCTCATACTCCGCTTGCTTTTGTTCACTCGCACCAACAGGAAGAGGAGGAAGAAGTTTTTCTATGATTTTATTTTCAATATAGTTTTCTATCTTCTCTTGATTCTTTTCATTTTCACTTTTACGTACAATACCCATAGAAGCAGTTGCAAGATCACGGATCATAGATTCCACATCACGCCCGACAAATCCTACTTCAGTATACTTGCTTGCCTCTACTTTGATGAATGGCAAGTTCATCATGGTGGCAAGTCGTCTGGCTATTTCTGTTTTACCTACACCTGTGCTACCTATCATAAGTATATTTTTAGGTACTACATCATGCTGCATCTCCGGGCTGAGCTGCATACGTCTATAACGATTTCTAAGTGCTACTGCGATGGTCTTTTTCGCATCATTTTGTCCTATGACATATTTGTCAAGGTAGGCGACTATCTCTTTGGGTGTTAAATTATCCAATATATTTTTCCTTCACGTAGGGTGGGTTCATCCACCATTTTATTGATACGGTGGATAAATCCACCCTACATTATAATTCTAAAATCTTTATATTTTTATTCGTATAGATACAAAGGTCACCTGCCACTTCAAGCGACTCCTGTACAAGTTCTCTGGGGTCAAGCGTACTGTGTTTATCTAATGCACGTGCTGCAGAGATGGCATAGTTACCACCTGACCCTATGGCTGCTATCTTCCCGTCTTGCGGTTCAACCACATCACCGGTACCGGAGAGTATAAAAATATGCTCCCGGTTCAGTACGATCATCATCGCTTCAAGCTGGCGCAGATGTTTATCTTTTCTCCACATTTTAGAAAACCCGATGACTGACTTAAAAAGGTCTCCCTTTTTTTCAGCCAAGATCCCTTCAAACATATCAAAAAGATTGAACGCATCTGCTGTACTTCCGGCAAAACCTGCCAGAACTTTTCCCTCATGTAGAGTACGGATCTTCGTTGCGTTACCTTTAAGTACTGTATCACCAAAAGTTACTTGCCCGTCACCTCCGATAACAGCCTTACCTTCACCTTTGTAGCCCAGTATCGTAGTAGCGTCAAACATGACTATACACCTACTACTTCTACTTTAAGTGCTGCATGGATACCATGACCAAGTTTTGCATCAACTTCATGTATGCCTGTTGACTTGAGTGCTTTTTTCAGGTTGATGTGTTTCTTATCTAGCTCGATATTCAATTGCTCTTCTATCGCTTTAGAGATATCAGCATTCCCTACTGACCCCTGTATGCCTACAGGCGCTGTAGGTTTTTCTATCTTAACTGTTGCAGCTTCAAGTGTGATCTTCTCTGCTTCAAGTCTGGTTAACTCATCTTTAAGATGACGAGCCATCTCTTCCTGCTCAGCTTTCCAGTTCTCTACTACTTCAGGTGTAGCCAATTTTGCTAGCCCTTTACCAATGAGGAAGTTTTGACCATAACCGTCTTTTACCTCTTTGATCTCACCTGCTTTTCCAAGTGTTTTTACATCTTTAATTAATAATACTTTCATTCTATGTCCTTAGTTGGAATTATAATTGGTAATATTTTATCAAAACTTTACTAGACATTTGTTAAAATCAATTACATGTTTCACCTGAAGTACACGATAAAATATAATAATTGTTTATTATAAAACAGAGGTTTCCTATGAGATATTTACTATTTTTACTAAGTATTACACTCTTAACCTTTCAAGGATGCGGTACCAAAGAAGCGACACCTCACTTAGACAACCCACAAGTACAAGCTCCCAAGACAGTTACAACTCCTTCCCAAGAAAGTATCAATGCTGACCAAAAAACAGAAGAAGATACAGAAGAGTTTGAAGCAGAATTTGAAGCAAAAGAAACAACCAATATAAGTGACCCTTTAAGTGGTTATAACAGAGCAATGACTTCTTTTAACGATAAAGTGATCACCAATGCCTTAAACCCTGTATCTGAAGCCTATGCATATGTAGTACCTCAACCTTTACGTTTGGGTGTATCCAATTTTATTCATAATATAAATTTCCCTGTTCGTCTGATCAATAACCTTTTACAATTAAAATTCCAAAACAGTTCTGATGAAATAGAAAGATTTATCATCAACTCTACTGTAGGGTTGGCAGGGTTTATGGATCCTGCCAAAAATCATATGAAGATACCAATACTGCCTCATAATGAAGACTTTGGTCAAACCTTGGGTCACTATGGCGTAGGTTCTGGTTTCCATATTGTTTTACCATTTTTTGGACCTTCAAACGTAAGAGATCTAGCAGGAATCACACTAGATGCATATGCCTCCCCACTTGTTAATGTAAAGGGCTGGGAAAACTATAAAATACCTGATAATCTTGGTCAATCTATTGGTATTGTTACGGTTCATCTTATCAATAAAAATTCTCTACATTTGGGAGAATATGAAAGCCTTAAAAAAGATGCCATAGATCTCTATCCGTTTTTAAGAGATATCTATGAACAAAAAAGAACTTCCGATATAGTAGAATAGTTCAAATTAGAGGAAAAATATGTTAAAAAAAATACTACTGGTACTGCTTCTATCTAGCATATACAGCCATGCGATAAAAGAACAAAACATTCAAGAAGTGATGGACAGTAAAGTAAGAAAAGTCCTGCTTGTATTAAAAGATAAAACACTCTCACAGAAACGAAAAGAGCAAAAAAGTATCGCTGTCATGAAAAATGCCTTTGACTACCGTACTATGGCACAGATAAGCTTGGGAAAGAAATGGAAAACACTTTCCAAAAAAGAAAAGAAACAATTTACTCTTGCCTTTGAAAAAAAAATCAAACATTCATATGTAGATAAACTAAGACTATATAACAATCAAAAAGTAATTCTTAAAGATGTAAAAAAAATCAAACATAATCGAATTACTTTAGAAACTATAATTATAGGCCATGACGGAACTTATAAGGTCATCTATCTATTTTACAAGAAAAAGAATAAGAATCAATGGTTTATTTATGATGTCAATTTAGTAGGTGTGAGTATTATTCAGACCTATAGAAAACAGTTTTCTGAGTTCTTGAAAACAAAATCATTTAATCAACTGATAAAATCACTCTAAGTTAGTGTGTAAGTTAAAGATCACCATACAATTATCAAGAAGATGACCTATGTTACATAAATTTTATCAAAAACTGATACTAAAATATCCATTACCTGTTTTAATTTTACTCATTAGCAGCATACTCATTTTTGGTATTAATGTCGTAAACCTGGAGATAGATGCTTCTGCAGAGACACTTCTACTAGATGATGATAAAGACCTGGCATTTACAAGAACTGTAGCAAAACGATTTGAAACCAGCGATGTCCTTATTCTTGCCTATAAACCAAAACAAGCTCTACTTTCAAAAGAGAGTTTACAAACCTTAACCCATATTAGCAATGACCTAGAAAAATTACCAAGTGTTGAATCCGTAAGTTCACTTATCAATGTCCCTTTATTTTTTTCACCCATAAGAGAAATGGATGATTTAATTAACGAAACAAGAACACTCGAAAACTCTGATATAAATCTGTCACTGGCTAAACAAGAGTTTTTAACCAGTCCTCTGTATAAAGATAGACTTGTCAATAAAGATTTTACGATATCTTCTATCTTGATCCATTTATATGATAACCCGGAATATTTCACACTTTTAGAAAAAAGAAATCTTTTACTCAACAAACAAAAAATCTCTTCTCTTTCAAAGGAAGAGAAACAGGCACTTCACGATGTAAATATAGCGTTTAAAAAACATAGAGACGAACAACGTATTCTTGACAATAAGAATATTAAAGAAATTCGCTCTTTTATCTCAAAATATCAAGACGATGCTACATTTTTTTTAGGTGGCGTCCAAATGATCTCCAACGACATGGTTGGATTTGTTAAAAATGATCTACTGATCTATGGAAGTATTCTTATACTCCTTCTCATTCTTGTTTTGGGTATTGTTTTCAAAAAGCCAAGATGGGTTATGCTGCCTATCCTTATTTGTACACTATCCGTTATCGCCATTACAAGCAGCTTAGGATTTTTTGGATGGGAGATCACTGTCATTTCTTCAAACTTTATTGCCTTGCAACTTATTATCACGATTTCCATCGTTTTACACCTTATTGTAAGATACGAAGAACTTTTAACAAAGTATCCCCATGCTTCATCCAAAAGACTCATTTTACTCACCATGCTTTCAAAAGCAACACCTACTTTCTTTGCCATTCTCACTACCATTGCAGGATTTACTTCACTTCTCTTTTCCCATATCCATCCTGTTATTAATCTAGGTTGGATGATGAGTGCAGGGATTGCAATGTCACTTGTCATTTCATTTATTGTCTTTCCTGCTGTGCTCATGCTACTCAAGAAAACACCTCCTGTAAAGCGAAAGAAATCTATCTTTTCTTTACCTTCTATCACTGCGAATATTGTATTAAATGATAAAAAATCTATCTACATCATCACTTTACTTACGATTGTATTTAGTCTTACAGGAGCTTCACAGCTCATTGTGGAAAATAGTTTCATTAACTATTTCAAAAAAGATACAGACATCTACAAGGGTATGAAAATCATAGATCAAGAGTTAGGAGGGACAACTCCCTTAGATGTAATACTCACTTTTTCAGATGAAAACATCACATTATCACCTATGGCTGCAACTAAAGAAGCTATGGAAGAAGATGAAGACTCATTTGAAGATGAGTTTAATACTTTAGAGAACGAAGACCAATACTGGTTTACCGATGAAAAGATCACGATCATAAAGAAAGTCCATGACTATTTAACACACATAGAACAGATAGGAGAGGTACAATCTTTTGCCACCCTGCTTGATACAGGCAAGATACTCAATCAAAACAAAAGTTTAGACAGTGTAGATCTGGCTATCATATATCAAAAACTACCTCAAAAATATAGAGATATTATACTTACGCCCTATGTCAATATTGAACATAACCAGACAAGATTTTCCACACGTATTGTAGACTCGAATGAAGCGTTACGCAGGGATGCATTGTTGAAAAAGATCACAGATGACTTAAAGCATATGATAGATCCTAATGTCGCGACTGTGAAACTCTCAAATCTC
>JAYEOF010000225.1:0-4958 GCA_034722695.1 Campylobacterota bacterium | reverse complement strand
AGGAGTAAAAGTATGCTCAAAGCCGATGGTTTCTCTTGTTTCTCTGCTTCAGAGGGAGTTAAAGAAGTAGCTGATTTTGGAGCCGGTAAAACGATGAAATGCAGTGATGCTGTCTTTTCCTTATGTAAAACCTGTTTCACAGGGTTCCACCAGATCAGTGCTTGAGAGGGAATACTTGCATTACCCTCTTTGGTTGCCACAAAGGTAAAAGAGTCTGTACGGGTAGCAATGGTATCACTACCTACTACTTTACTCTTCAATAGAGGCTCTTCTTTGTATATTTTTAAATGTGGATCTTCAGAAAAGTCGATAGGCTTTAAGAGAAGATCAGGCACATTTTTTGCCTCTTGTATGATCTTTAACTCTATGGCATCCCCTACTTTTATCTTCGTTGCATTTGTCTCTGAAAGTTTTGGAGAGAGTTCACTCTTTAGGCTATAGTTTGGTGTGGAGAGGACAAAAGTATCTTTATTTACACCTTGAGGAGCTACAATATCTAAAACTACCTGATCTGATTTCAATGTAAAATTATTGTCAGGTGTTCCATAACCCATAGATGCTCTAAATGCTATATCTATAGGTGCAATAGTGATCTTCCCGGCATGCAGAGGGTAGAGTTTATACTCATAATGCACCACCTGCCACTGTGTACCGTTGATATCTACAGTTTCCAAAAATGCAGCACTTTTAGGTGTGACTACAATATAATCTTTACTATTTTCCAATCCTATCTTTGCATCTTTAATACTAAATGCCGTTGTTTTTAGATCTACCTTTAAAACAATTTCTTCACTGACAAAATAACGTTCTTTTTCTACCATATGTACAGAATAATCACCTTCAACTGCAAAAAGCCCCAGAGTCAATGCTATAAATAATAAAATGATCCTACTTTGCATCTTTACCCTTTTGCATCCCATATTGATACGAGAACTTATGTTTTAAGAAATCTTTAGGTCCTGTCTGGATGCGGTCAAGCCAATTGGCATTTCTGCTTTCACTGGTCTCTCCGCTCCCCTCTTCTGTTACATCCTGTCCCTTATTTTCTGTATTATCATAAACGATCTCATCTGCACCTAGTGCCCCTACCCCTTGCTGACCATCATTTTCAACATCAAGCATCGCTTGTCTGGCAAGGGCTAATGTCCTGTTTTCTTTCGCCCACGTAAAATTGGGGTCTATCTTGAGTGCGATCTCATACGCTTCTATCGCCTCTTTATATTTACCAAGCATCATGTGGCTGTTGCCTAAATTGTATCGTCCCTCTTTACTGCTGTTGGTCATATAGAGTGCTTTGGCCTTTTTAAACTCTCCAGCCCTGTAGAAAGATGCCCCTTTATAACTGACATCATCAAATGTATCTGCTGCTTCTGTATACTGCTTAGTCTCAAAGAGCTGATAGCCTTTTTGATCGTTAGTGATCCAAAGTTCTGACCAAGATCCTCTGAAAAAGAAAAGTCCCCATGCAAGCACGATGATAACAGCCGCATAAAAAGGCAAAAGAGTACGATGGTTTTCATAAAAGTTTTTCATGATACCTTTCATGATACCCTCCATGCTTCAGCGATAAACCCTTGTCTAAACCATAAGAGCATAAGAAAAAGAATAAGCGGGATCAACAGGTAGCCGCCATCTTCATAACGTGCATCATCTTTGGCACCTGCTTTCTTAAAAGCGGTATCGATCCATGAAGCGATCTTTTTAACATCCTGATCATCTACGGTCATCCCGGTCCATTCAGCACCTAAGAGAGATACACTCTGTTCAAAGCCTTTAACATCAAGCAACTCAGGTGAAGCCACTGCAAGAAAAAGTACTTTTGCATCCTTTGCTAAACCTTTTTCAGTAACTGCTTTAGCCTGTGCATGATCAACAGCATCACTAAAGACAACGATCGTCCCTCCTTTGCTCTCAAACTGTTCAGAAGCAAGCACCAAAGCATCCTGCAGGTCATCACCTTTTTGGGGCATAATATCTGGACTTAACGCTTGAGAAAATGTATTTAAAATGGCATGATCTTTTGTGAGAGGCAGAACTAAATGTGCAGACCCGCTGTAGGCTACAAGTGCCGCTTTGGTATCTGGACGCAGATCCATCAGATCTTTCATCTTAAACACAGCCCTTTTCAGACGGGAGGGCATAAGGTCTTTGGTCTCCATACTCTCAGTCACTTTCATCACAAAGACGATCTGTGCTTCATCTTGTGTAAAAGGTGCAGGTTTAAGTTGCCATGCAGGACCACTCAGTGCCAAAATGATAAGAGTCCACACAACACCCAGGTGCCAAGGAGCCTGTATCTTAGATACCCCTTTCCCTGACTCTATAAGAAGATGAGACAAGAGTTTTGGGTTGACTATAGTTTTCCAGCGCAAGATGTCATTTTGTTGTCTAAGCAACCACCAGACAAACAACCATCCCGGTATCAACAAAAGTAGCATCCAAGGTCTTAAAAGATGAAAGAGTTCTAAACTACTCATGTCGACCTCCTAAACCTTTTTGGAACATCAGTCCCAAAGTATATAGAAACATCAGCAACAAGCCTAAGGCTAAAGGGTACATATAAAGCTCTCTTACCGGACGGTAACTCAACTCTTCAACCTTTTTAGGTGTCAACTTGTCTATCTCATCATAGATCTCTACAAGTTCCTTACTATTCCAGGCATAGTAAAATTTTCCATTTGTTTCAGAGACGATAGCCTTGAGTGTCTCTGTATCTATAGGGTGTTCACCTGCATTTTTTGGGTCACCCATGGCGATGCTATAGATCTTGACATCATTGTCTGCCGCAAGTTTTGCAGCAGTTTTAGGTGGTATTTTTGAACCGGTGTCATCTCCGTCACTCATCAAGATCAACATTCTGTCAGTAACATTACTCTCACGAAACATCTTGACACCCAGACCTATCCCATCACCTATCATCGTCTGTGGACCTGCCATGCCTACCTGTAGTTCGGAGAGTAGATGATTTAATGCATCCAAGTCCTGCGTAAAAGGTGACTGGACAAAGGCGGCAGACCCAAAAAGTATCAGCCCTATCTTCTCACCTTTTCTTTTTTCAAAGAAAGTAGAGAGTACCTCTTTCACGGCTTCCAGGCGGTCTATCTTCTTGCCATCCTTCCCTTTAAAGTCCTGAGTAGACATAGAACCTGAAAGATCCACAGCAACCAGGATCTCACGTTGCGAGATCTCTTTGACTATCGGCTCCCCGATGAGTTGTGGCTTTGCCAATGCAGCTACAACAAGAGACCAGACCAAAAGAAGCATCAACTTTTGAAACAGTGTAGCTCTGGATATACCTGTACTTTGTTCCTTATCTCCCTGAAGTGTACGTATATCTTCCATAAAGCTTATACGCAAAGCAGAACGCCTGCTGATGTAACGTAAAGGAGAATAAGCCACTACAAATGGAGCCAATAACAAGACAAAGGCTAAAGGATACAAAAACTCAAGCATTCTCTTCTCCTCTATGTGTTGTTATCCATACTTTTGCCATCTTTTTAACCGCTTTTACATCTTCTACAGTTGCCTGTGCATCAGGTGAGTAGAGGATCGTTTTACTAAGTTTTCTCACCTCTGTTTTTACTTTAACTTTAGAGTGTGTTTCCATAAAGTTCCACCATGCATCTTCACTCAATGCTGCTACTTTTTCTCTCCCAAAGTGTTGAAGTCCTACACGTTTCATAAGCCCTAACAAAGTACTTATATCTTTACTCGCATCCTCTTCATTTAACGTAGATAAAACTTCCAGAGCTTCACGACGATAGAGGTTCTTTTGATAGGTAGACCAAACCTTCAACCCTAGGTAAATGCCATAGGTAAGTACCAACAGACCCAAAGCATACCAACCCGGAGCAAGAGGCCAATACGAGACAGCAGGAGGTATGATGATGTCATGCATCTGATCCAAAGAGGCATTGATCTCAGCACTTACATTATGTTCCATCATACTCTCCTCACCATTATATTTTTCTTTTTGCAGAAACAGCTGCACCCAGCTGTTTCTGTACCTGATCAAGCACAGGGTATTCTGTTGAAATGCTAAAAAGAGGGATCGTATGTTTTTTAGAAAGATGCATCAGCCCTTCAGCACGTTCTTCCATTCTTTGGGAAAAGCGTTTTTGAAAGTTCTGAGAGCTGCTGTCTACATCTACAGAGACAGTCCCATCACTTAAAAAAAGTGAGCCTGAAGCATGTAACTCTTTTTCCATAGGGTCATACACCAGTGCAGCGATGACATCGTTGTGTGCAGAGAGTGAAGTGATATATCGGGTACTCTCTTCATCCATAGCCCTGCCGTCTCCGATCAGAATCACCAAGTCATCATGTTTGGCTGTTGCAGAGACGATCTTTAATGCTTCATTGAGTCTATCTTTGGTATTGTCAGAATTGGAAGCATGAAGCGCTTGGTTCTGTTTTACCACTTCAGAGAGGATGTGTATCACCCCTTGTTTACTTCGCTGTGGTTTAAAAAATTTTAAAGTTTCATCATTATATACAACTGCACCCACACGATCACCCGAACCCACTACACGAAAAGCAGAAATTGCTGTTAAATGTGCAGCGGCTACAGACTTCATCATCATTTTTGTACCAAAGAACATAGAGTTTCTCTGAGAAACCACCAGCCAAACATTACGGTCACGCTCTTCGTTAAAGACTCTTATGTATGGTTTCCCTGTACGGCGTGTTGCTTTCCAATCCATAGAGCGGGGGTCATCTCCCTGTACATACTGTTTCATCTCAGAAAAGTCCATACCCCGTCCACGTACTTTTGAGCTGTGACGACCAGAAAGTATGGAATGTACCGGTTGTCTGGGGAGAAAAGAAAACCCCTTAGCCATATAGCCAAATCTCAATAATTCCTTCAGCGTTACATAGACACCATTTTCATCTCTTTTCATCGTTTATGCCGGTAGTGCAACCAGTTGAAGCACTTTATCTATGATCTCATCATTGCT
>JAYEOF010000224.1:0-4968 GCA_034722695.1 Campylobacterota bacterium | reverse complement strand
ACAAGTGAACCCATTTAGTCTTATAAAAGAAGATTTTCTTAATGTCAAAAGAAATGACCCTGCCCTGCACTCCACTTTTGAGTTATTCTTTAACTACCCCGGACTATGGGCACTCTTCTTCTACCGTAACGCACATTGGCTTTACAGTAAAGGATTAAGATTTCTTCCTCGTCTTATCTCTGCTATAGGTCTTTTTTTAACCACTATAGATATACACCCTGCTGCTACTTTAGGACGCAGGGTTTTTATAGACCATGGTGTAGGTGTGGTGATCGGTGAAACTGCTATACTTGGGGATGATGTGATCGTCTATCAACAGGTAACACTGGGTGGTGTGAGTACAAGTAAAGGCAAAAGACACCCGACCCTTGGGAACAATGTGGTCATTGGTGCAGGAGCCAAAGTACTTGGAAATATCACTATAGGTGCGAACTCAAAAGTCGGTGCAAATTCTGTTGTGGTTAAAGATGTCCCTGCAGATTCTACTGCCATTGGTATCCCTGCACGTGTACTTAAAAGAGGCTTTGACAAAGCACCACTGAGTCACAATAAGATCCCGGATGTCAACAAAGAGATCTTTGAATATCTTCTTAAACGTATCGAAGTACTTGAAGATGCATTGCCTAAAGGAAAACAGGAAGGCGTCAAAGAAAAAGAGCATAAACTTGAAGAGCTTTATGACAACTTTATCCATAGTATGGATTAGTCACAAACATACACATACTTCTTAAATACACACACTTATATCCCTTATAAGTGTTTCTTCTTAATTGATTATCAATCACTTTTAGATATAATATTTAAATTTTATCTAAGGGTTTTTTATGTTATCAGAACGTATCCAGACATTGTCACCATCACTCACTATTGCTATCACTATGCTTGCACAAGATCTTAAAGCTTCAGGAAAAGATGTTCTCAGCTTCTCAGCAGGAGAACCGGACTTCGGTACGCCAAGACGTATTAAAGATGAAGCGATCAAAGCGATCGAGGAAGGTTTTACGCAGTACACTGCTGTACCGGGTATAGCAGAAGTTCGTGAAGCGATCAAAGGAAAACTCAAAAGAGACAATAATCTTGATTATGATATATCAGACATCATTGTAAGTAATGGAGCAAAACACTCTCTGTTCAACCTTTTTCAAGCTGTCATAAACAGAGGAGATGAAGTGATCATCCCTGCTCCGTACTGGGTAACTTATCCAGAACTTGTTAAATATGCTTTTGGTGTCCCTGTAGTTATAGAAACAGATGATATCAGTGGGTTCAAGATCACTCCTGAGCAACTTCAAGCAGCTATCACACCAAAAACTAAGATGCTTATACTCACAACTCCTTCCAACCCTACCGGCTCTATCTACAGCAGAGAAGAACTTGAAGCACTTGGAGAAGTACTGAAAGGTACAGACATTATCATTGCAAGTGATGAAATGTATGAAAAGCTGGTTTATGATGTAGATTTTACAGCAACAGCAAGCATCTCTGAAGATATGTTTCAAAGAACCGTGACGATCAATGGACTCAGTAAATCTGTTGCGATGACCGGATGGCGTTTTGGATACCTTGCATCACCAAACAAAGAGTTGATCTCAGTAATGAACAAACTGCAAAGTCAAAGTACTTCAAACATAAACTCTATCACGCAAAAAGCAGCAATCCCGGCACTTAACGGTGAAGTGGATGATGACATAGAGATGATGAGAAAAGCTTTTGCAGGACGTGCGGAAGAAGCTACCAGACTTATGAATGAAATTGACGGACTCTCTGTACGTAAACCGGAAGGGGCATTTTATCTTTTTGTAAATATCAAAGATCTTACGAATGATTCCATTGAATTCTGTAAAGAGCTGCTTCAGGAAATGGGTGTTGCAGTAGTTCCCGGTATAGGGTTTGGGTCTGAAGGCTACTTTAGATTCTCGTTTGCTACAGATATGACGACCATTAAAGAAGGTATACGTCGTATAGATAAGTTTGTTAAACAAAAAAGAGCCTAATTTCTTTCCATAGATGGTGGTATGCACTACCATCTTTACTTCCCATTATTTACAAAGGTGATGCCTATGAAACTCTTGTTAAACCTCTCTTTTCTCTTCTCACTCCTCACACTCAACCTTCACGCAGAACGTGAAAAAGTAAATTTATCTATGGTCATTTCAGGTGGTGTCAGTCTTGGTGCCTATGAGTCTGGATACAATTGGGCAATGATCAAAATGCTAAATAAAGTAAGAGAAAACGGTAAACTGGTAAAGCCTGATCTACGCTCCGTAGCAGGTGCATCCGCCGGTTCTATCAATGCTTTGCTTTCTGCTATGTACTGGTGTCAAGATGACTCTATATCTTTACCTAAAGATATTAAACTAAATGATGTTGATAATAATTTATTTTATGAAACATGGGTGAATCTTGGCATAGATGACCTTGTTATAAAGGGTGAAGATCCTGATAATCAAAGTACCCTTTTTACAAGAAAAGGATTAGAAGGAAAAGCGACAAAGATCATGGAGCATCTCGAAAAACCTATATACAGAAAAAACTGTGAAGTACCCATAGGCGTTTCTGTGACAAAAGCCACACCTATTGTTGAGACCGTCCAGGGTATTAAGATCAAAAATCAAGACTTTTCCATACCTCTTACATTTAAAGAGAGAAATGGACAAGCGATTGTTACAAACAAAAGTATGCCACCAAGTACAGACTTCTATATCTCTATACCCGGTATAGAAAAAGACAAGAGCAAACTTATTGATGTCCTTTTCGCTTCTGCTGCCTTTCCCGGTGCTTTTCAGCAAGTGAAACTAAAGTATTCCTATAAAGGTAAAACTAGATCACATTACTTCATAGATGGTGGTGCGTATGATAACATTCCTCTTCAACTCGCTATTGAACTTGATAAAAAAGCTTCATATTTTGTCTTTATTGACCCAAGCAATATGAGAAAAGAGGTCACAGAAGAGAGTAACGAGGAAGAAGAGATACCTCTTGGTTTCATCACTACCAATGCCATACCACTGCTTAACAGCCTTGAGATCTTCCAATCCATGAAACTCTATCAAGCTATCAATCAGTATATTAGAAATGACTCCAGCAAGACACTGATACTTTCATCTAGATACCATCCTCTTACTGGAAAATATTTAGAACACTTTGCTGCATTCTTAGACCAAAACTTCCGTATGTATGACTATTATGTCGGTGTGTATGATGCCATCTACCATCTTGCAGCTTCTTTTAAAACAAAAAGTCAGTATGCACATTTATCTCAAATAGAACTTATGGATCAGTTGAAAACAAGATTGGGCTTAGATGAAAAACCTGAAGCCCTGGCAGCCTACACTCTATTTTTAAATACTGAGTTTAATCATATCGCACCAAAAACAACGGATCGTTACACTGCTATATATAACTCATTTAATACAAAAAAACCTGATACAAAACGCTATGACAATGCAGAATTTAAGACTTTCCTCTCAAAACTTGATATGAAATACCTGGATCAGTATCCTAAATCTTTCCTCTACTATGCAAAAAAAGATGTTGACCACTGGTATAAAAGACCTTTAAGAGGTGTTGTTAACCGTATTACCACACTGGAAAATGACCGGGCTGAAGTTTATGAAGATCATGAGTCTATTGCAAAAGTGACTACGATCTCAGCATGGGCAGGGAGTTCTTTTATCAAAGAGAAAGACGGTTTCCAATTTTTACCACTGAATGTACCACAGGATAAAGGAAAGGAAGGATTACGAACAGCACTAAGACTTTTACCCGGAGAGGTAGCCACAGATATGAAAAATGGTGGTGCAAGCTTTGGATACACTGCTCTTTATTATAAAGATATGAACATACTCAATGGCTTTGAAGCAAAAGCCTCATACATTATAGGTAATGATACCCCTGATTTTGTACGTGTAGATCTAGATACATTTAAAGAGTATGATGATTTCATGAAATTTGGGGTGGGAGCGAGCTTCTTTGGAGACACAGAGGGATCATTCTATAAAAGAGACAGTGCTTATGGATTTAACACCTATGTAGATATTATGGATATATTTAGACTGACTTACGTGAAAAGAAATGGAGACAATATAGAGAATAATGATTATATTTACTTTGGTGTTGAAAACATTCCCAGTCTTATTTATTGGATGAACCGATAAATAGAATCCTTATAAAACAAAGGCAAAGTCTTTGCCTTTGTTAGCACTTCTTATCTCTTCTTTTTCTTTGTCATTTTCTCCATAGTAAACCACACCAAACCAATGATACTAAACAATACGACAGGTGCTATCCAAGGACGTTCTTTAATGACACCAAAGAAAGAGATGATAGCCTCACTGGAATAATAAGCACTTAGTCCTATAGTAAGTACAAACACGATAGATGCAAATACATTATAAAATGCAAACTTCTTAAAGTCATATTTGGAAAGTGCCATAGAGAGTGGTACAAGAGTTTTTATACCATATAAAAACTTCTGTATAAATATAGCTGCTATACCATACTTACGCATGATAAGCGTCGCTAAGGCTATTTTCCGTTTATGTTTGGCAAAGTAAGGCTGTATCTCTTTTTTCTGGTATTTCCCCAGATAAAAAAGAAAAATATCCCCCAAAAAGTTTGACACTGTAGCCACAGCCAAGGCTGTAGTCAGATCCATATTTCCCATAAACGAAAACACCCCTGCTGCTGCAACGATGAACAACGACCCTCCAAAGGCAAAAAAAGCGATAGCTAGATAGCCCCAGGTTTCAAGTGAAGAAAAATCCATACATATATCCTATTCCCAGATACCTCTCGTTCCCACGGTCTCCGTGGGAATGCATACTTCAATACAAGCTACTAGTCACTTAGCAATGGACTTAAATTTCTTTTTGAATATCTAAATGATATATGCATTCCCACGCACAGCATGGGAACGAGGATCAATGGTATTATTAATACGAAATCATACCCAAAATAAGTTATAAT
>JAYEOF010000223.1:3346-4995 GCA_034722695.1 Campylobacterota bacterium | reverse complement strand
TATCCTTTGATTAAATTATATCAAGAGGGGGCAAGAAAGGACTTAATTAGAGTGGTTTGTGAAGTGAATGAGAAAGTATTCCCAAGCGAGAGCCTGGGAATAAAAGTAGAGAGTTTGATCTCTTAGCAAGAATAAGTAGTCTTAAACTCAAATCCTGTAGGTCTAGCTTCGTCTTCATGTACTTGACTTGCAAACATATATGTTCTATATGTATCGATAAATTCCTGAGACATAACTGGTCTAAGGAATTCATAGTCTTCACGAAGACCTTCAAGTGATTCTCTTAGCGTACGAGGCATTTGAGGGATGTTTTTCTCTTTTATCTCATCAAGTGAAAGTTCAAAGAGGTCAATGTCCATTGGTCCAACAGGTACATCAGCATGTTTAATACCATCAAGACCTGCCAGCATAAGTACTGCAAAACAGAGGTAAGGACAAGCAGTTGAGTCTGGGAATCTAGTCTCAATTCTTGTAGCCATTTCACCTGCACCGTAAGGGATACGACAAGCAGCTGAACGGTTTTGGCTTGAGTAAGTTAAGATACTTGGTGCTTCAAATCCTGGAACCAATCTTTTATATGAGTTTGTACTTGGGTTTGTAAATGATGCAACAGCACCAGAGTGTTTAAATACCCCACCAAGGTACTGAAGTGCTGTTTGAGAAAGGTTTGCATACGCACCTTCTTCGTAGAATGTATTTTTACCGTCTTTCCAGATAGACTGGTGTACGTGCATACCGTTACCGTTATCACCATAAAGTGGTTTAGGCATGAATGTTGCAGATTTACCGTTAAGGTGTGCTACCATTTTAACAACATATTTATATTTTTGTACATTATCTGCTGCTTCGATCATGTTACCAAATTTGATACCGATCTCACCTTGTGCCTGAGCAACTTCGTGGTGACCAAGCATTACAGTCAAACCTACTTCTTCAAGAAGCAACATCATTTCAGCTCTAAGGTCAACCATTGTATCTGTTGGCATTGTTGGGAAGTAACCACCTTTTGTACCTGGTCTGTGCCCCATGTTACCATACTCGTATGTAGTATCTGCACTCCACTCACCCTCTTCAGATTCAACTCTGTAACCTGTTTGGTTGATACCTGACCAGATCTTCACATCATCAAAGATAAAGAATTCATTTTCAGGACCAAAGAATGCATCATCACCTACACCGCTCTCTTCCATATATTTAAGTGTTTTCTTAGCGATAGATCTTGGGCATCTCTCATAAAGGTCATTTTTATAGATATCATATACATCACAAATAAGGATCACTGTACTGTCAGCAGTGAACGGGTCCATAAATGCAGTCTCTATATCTGCCTTAAGGATCATATCTGATTTTTCAATAGGCTGCCAGTTCTCGATCGAAGAACCATCAAATGGAATACCTGCATCCAACATACCTTCATCTACAGCAGATGCTCTGTATGAAATGTGGTGCCATGCACCTTTGATATCTGTAAATCTAAAGTCAATGAACTCAACTTCATTCTCTTCGCAGTATTTGTTAAACTCTGCAATGTTGTTAACGAATTTACCCATGTTGTAACACTCCTAAATTAAATTTTTATCATTATATTATAGCCATTAAAAAATTAGTTGTATCAGACTTTGTGCCTAAAAAGTAACCAATTGTCTATC
>JAYEOF010000223.1:0-3246 GCA_034722695.1 Campylobacterota bacterium | reverse complement strand
CTGCAATGTTGTTAACGAATTTACCCATGTTGTAACACTCCTAAATTAAATTTTTATCATTATATTATAGCCATTAAAAAATTAGTTGTATCAGACTTTGTGCCTAAAAAGTAACCAATTGTCTATCCCGCTGTTCAAAAGTAACAGCTTTAGTGTATCCTGCCTCTTTTGCCAAGCTGATCACTTTATCATATCCAAACCCGACCTGCTCCACAGAGTGTGCATCAGAAGCAAAGGTAATAGGAATATCCAGAGAGTAAGCCTCTTCCAATAAAGAGCGTGAAGGGTAAACTTCACCGATGGGTTTACGAAGTCCAGCAGCATTGAGTTCGAGTACCATGTTTGACTTTTTGATAGCTTGAAGTGCATTTTTAGCCAGTAGTCTTGTATCTTGTTTAGGCATAAATTTAAATACTTTAATAAGGTCTAAATGCCCCACAATGTCAAATTTTCCAGACTTTGCCATGGCTTCGGTCGCTTCAAAATAGGCTTGCCATATCTCATCTATATCTCTGTTTTTCCAGCCACCAATGAACTCAGGATTGTCAAAACTCCATTTATCTATGAAATGTACGGACCCTATTAAATAGTCAACTTTAGCATTTAAAACTCTATCATCCATATGTCCGGGAAGATAGTCTACTTCATACCCTAGAAGGATCTTAATGTCATTTTTATACTTTTCTTTTGCTGTGAATACATCATCTGTATATGCATTCATCTCTTCAAATGCCAAACGATAGTGGGGATCAAAATCCATAGGTGCATGTTCTGAAAACCCATAAATATCTATGCCAAGCTCAATGGCCCTTTGGATGTACTCATCTACTGTACCTTCAGCATGATTACAGCGTGTTGTATGATTGTGTATATCTATTCTTGTTGTTTTATTCATAGATTCATTCTAGCATAAAAACTGTTTTTTACTACTAATAGGGTAAAATAAGAGCCAAAATAACTCTTTATATTATATTAGGAATAAGATGACAGCACAGAACAGAGTAGAACTTTTAGCACCTGCAGGTAACTTAGAGAAGATGAAGATCGCTCTAAATTATGGTGCTGATGCCGTGTATGGTGGAACAAGTACTTTTTCACTACGTATACGTTCAGGTAAAGAGTTCGATATGGAGTCGTATGCTGAAGGTATAGAATATGCACATGCCAGAGGTAAAAAAGTTTACTCTACAGTGAATTCATTTCCTTTTAACTCACAGATCAAACTGTATGAAAATCATATTGCAAAAATTGCAGAACTCAAACCTGATGCGCTTATCGTCTCTTCTCCGGGAGTTGTAAAGATCGCAGCAAAGATCGCACCGGATATTCCTATACATCTCTCTACCCAGGCCAACGTGATGAATGCGATGGATGCAGAGGTCTATTATGATTTAGGGGTTAAACGTATCATCGTTGCCCGTGAGATCTCTTTAAAAGATTGTGAAGCGATCAAAACACATTTACCTGACTTGGAACTTGAGATCTTTGTACACGGTTCAATGTGTTTTGCCTACTCTGGACGTTGTCTCATCTCTTCGCTTCAAACAGGACGTGTACCTAACCGTGGATCTTGCGCAAATGACTGCCGTTTCCCTTATGAGATCTATGCACATAATCCAGAGTCTGGAACTACATTCAGACTGGATGAAGAAGAGGGTATAGGTACCTACATCATGAATGCCAAAGATATGAATATGGCTTCACATGTAGATGAGATCTTGAAATCGGGTGTGGTTGATTCTTTAAAGATAGAGGGGCGTACAAAGTCACCTTACTATGCGGGTGTGGTGACGAAAGCATATCGTCATGCCATAGATGATTATTATGCCAATGATTTTGATGAGAAACGTTACCAGCGTGAGCTTGGTACGACACAAAACCGTGGTTTTACGGATGCCTACCTTCTCTCTAGACCTTTTGACAGAAATGACACCGAGTCAAATGAATTTTCCATACAGTATGGTACACACCAGGTTGCCGGGCTGGTGTTGGAAGATGGATTAACATGGAAGTGTAAAGACAAGACCTGTGTCGGTGATTCCGTAGAGATTGTTTTGCCTGTGGGTGCAACAGTGGATCTGGTAGACAATGATGTAGGGTCTATCAATGAGATCAACGGGCAGTACTGGTTAACGTTTAAAAAGATAGTATCTACTACAGGTAAGGAGTTTGAATGTATACACTCCGGTGATCTAAATGACATTAAATTGCCAACGAAACTACCGGGATATACCATTTTAAGACGTAAGATAGATGAGGCATTGGAAAAGAAAGGGTTGACTGAAAATTCGACACCTATGAAACAAGAACAAGATGTAAAATAAAGTACTTGTTTCCGTTGTCCTCGATGGGAATGCATACTTGAATTTGATAGGTCAAAAAAGTGACTGGTTCATCAAGTTGATGTATGCATTCCCATGCAGAGCATGGGAACGAGATGCAGTAATTAATTAAAGGAAAAAAAATGAAATTCGTATCAATCGTAATGGGAAGTAAAAGTGACTATAGTATTATGACTGAGTGTGCAGAGACACTAAAAAAGTTTGGGGTACCGTATGAGCTTATTATCTCGTCAGCACATAGAAGTCCGGAGAGAACTAAAACGTACATCAAAGAAGCAGAAGCTAAAGGTGCGCAAGTGTTCATCGCAGCAGCAGGTATGGCAGCACACCTTGCAGGTGCATTGGCAGCGAGTACAACGAAGCCTATTTTGGGTGTACCGATGGAGAGTGGACCACTTAAGGGTGAAGATGCACTACTCAGTACAGTAATGATGCCGGCAGGTATGCCGGTAGGTACACTTGCCATCGGTAAAGCAGGAGCTGTAAATGCTGCATATTTGGCGATACAGATCATGGCACTTGAGGATGATGAGTTGAAAGTAAAACTTCAAGAAGATAGAATTTCTAAAGCGAAAAAAGTAGAGCTTGACTCTTCTGAGATTGAAACGATTCTTTAGTAAATTAAAAAGTAGAAATTAAAAATTAAAAATTTAGGTATGCGGTGCAGTGGCTCCGCTCTAATTTTATAAAAGAGAGAAAATGAATAAAGATGCTATCACTTTCAGTGAACTACTACTCAAACTGCAACAATACTGGGCAGAGCAGGGATGTAACATCGTACAGCCGTATGATATCCCTTCTGGGGCAGGGACATTTCACCCTGCAACACTGCTTAAAAGTTTAGACTCTAAACCTTGGTCGGCTGCGTATGTAGCACCTTGTAGAAGACCTACTGATGGGCGTT
>JAYEOF010000222.1:0-5006 GCA_034722695.1 Campylobacterota bacterium | reverse complement strand
CCAAGCCATATGTGCTCGTATCTGATGCTGCCGTCCTGTTTCTATACTCACTTCAAGTAGAGATCTATTGGTGCTAGTTTGTTTAACTTCGTAATGGGTAATGGCACTCTTCGCATCGGGGTGTTTTCCTACATGCATACGGTACTCTTTATCATCCAGTCTTAAAGGCTGATCTATGGTTCCTTTGTTTTCCTTGGGAGTACCTTCTACGATGGCAAGATAGACTTTTTCAGACTTACCCCAGTTAGCCATCACAGCCTCTCTCATCTCTTTAGATGTGGCAAAGAGTAAGATGCCGGACGTATCTCTATCCAATCTATGGACAGGCCAGAGTTTTACCGAGTTACCATTATTACTTTTTTTGCCACGTGAGAGTTGCGTTCTAAGTAGGGCAAGTGCATGCTGCTTGTTTTCCTGCGTAGTTCCTACAGATAAAAGCCCGGCAGGTTTGTTGATGGCTATGAGGTCTTTGTCTTGATAGATGATCTCCAGTTTGTTGGTTGTTTGTGCTGCACCACCCGTACGCTGCACCACTCCTATTTCTACAATATCATCTACATTGAGTATAAAGGAATGTTTAGTAGTTATCTGACCATTAACAGCGACAGATGAACCTTGTAAGCGTTGCTTTACTGTCTTTTTCGACCAGCCCTCTAGGTTAGTAAAAAGAAACTCTAGGAGTTTTCCTCTTTGTTTTACTTTGTATAGTTGTGCCATTTATTATTACCTTCTTCTTCTGCCACGATACCCACCACGAGGAGTAGACCCGGTACCTCGCTTATTTTTCCCGTGACACTCATCACAGATAGAAAACCTGTAAGAGAAATCAAGTACCTTCCCACACCTTCTGCATTGTTTCGTAAAGTGACCTTGACGTAATGAGTTTTCTATGAAGTTGTTGAGTCTTACTCTAGCTTGTATGGCTTTCTCAGTGTCTTCAAATACATCTGGGAATTTGAAGGAGAGCCAGAGGTAAAGAGAGATCTCTCTTACCCTGTCTTCTGCATTAAGCAACATATCGTTTGTCTGTGCGAAAGTGGGGAGATCACGAGGGGGAATGTAGAGGACTTTTCCTCCTGCTTCTATCTGCTTGATGTAGCGGTGAAATACGGATTCAATGTAAGGGGACGAGATACTTGCCGGAGCACAGGAGAGAAAAAACCTTGTTTTTAAGTCAAGTTCATATTCGCTGACTATAGCGGCTACTTCAAGCATGGAGTCTATGTTGGCTGCGGAAAACGGCCCTTCAAACTCCATGTTGTCTGCGAAAAATGCCAGGATATCCAAGATGTTATCAGTCTCAAGTATTTCACCGATGAGCATGACATGCTCTAGACTTGCCATAACTGAGACAGGAAGTTCGAGATCTGGAAGAGGGCTGTGAAAGGCAGAGGTGATAGTGGCTAGAGTATTATCATCTAAGGCACCGACATACCCTTTCTCTTCAAAACCATAACGACCTGCACGTCCGGATATCTGCGATACTTCGCTAGGAAGAAGTTCACGACGACGTAAACCGTCAAATTTGTTGTCTTTTGAAAAGAGCAGGGTCTTTATGGGGAGGTTGAGTCCCATAGCTATGGCATCTGTAGAGACGAGTATCTGGCTTTCACCTTCTCTGAATCGTCTGGCTTCTTCACGTCTGACTTCGGGGGATAGATTACCATAGACTACAGAGACAGAGTAACGAGTCGATAGTTGCTGTTTGAGTGAAAGGACATCACGTCTTGAAAAGGCTACGACAGCAGTTTGAGGTTCAATCTTCTTCATGGAAGTAGGTCTACTCATCATGGCTAATTCATTTTTACGCTCAAAGTGGATCACTTCCAACTCCTCACCCAAATAGTCACATATCTCTTCTACAGCTTTTAGTGCATTACTTGAGCCTGTAAGTATGACTTTTTTGGCCGGTGCTCCTATGAGGGCATTTGCCCAAGCCCAGCCCCTGTCACGGTCAGCTATCATCTGTATCTCATCTATGACGCATACATCTACATCTACAGCACCGTTCATCATCTCTATGGTAGAGCTTATATGTGTAGACTCTTCATCTATGATCTCTTCTTCTCCGGTGATGAGCGAAACATGTACACCTTCTTTTCTAAGGTTTTCATACCCCTCAAGTGCCAGCAGACGCAGAGGTGCAAGATAGTAACCGGTCGTTGCAACTTTGAGTTGTTTTAATGCTTCATAGGTTTTCCCGGAGTTGGTAGGTCCTACATGAAAAACTATTTTACGTTTAAGTTCCCGTGCAAGAGGGAAGAGGTTTTTAAAGTCACGGATGGTCTTGGCCAGAAGTTCTTCACGCTTTTGTTTAGCCAGTAGGGGCTTGATGTACTCTCCAAAGTGAAAAAGTATGCGTCGTTTACTTTTTTCTTTAAATTTCAAAGTGGTTGATGAACGTACTTGAGGTTCTACAAAACGCACGATAAACTCATGAAGTTTCTCTTCTGATAACTCCAGTTTATCACTCATCTCCTGCATCTCTTCAAGCACATCATCGATCGCAACTCTGAAGTGGGCAAGCAGGTCATCATTTACCTTGTTAATATCTTCTTTGACAGGTAGCTCCTGACCTCTCCAAATGAGGTTGTAAAAGAAAGGTTTTTCGTAGGAAACAGAGGTGTCATAATAGAGTATCGTACCAAAGAGATCATGGTTTTTTTCTTTCTCTATCATGATGTGGTCAGTGCTTTCAAACACTTCATACTTATCACTAATATTAATCAATATGTTTTCAATGATCTTTAATTCTATTGGAGCATGAGAGAGTAGGGATTCAGGCGGCATATTTCTAAGTGCTGTATTTGCTTCTTCTTCCGTAAGATAGAGGTGATCAGACTCTTGAATATGAGTAAGGAAAACCTCTAATTCAGTTGTTTTAATGGCTATGGTCTCTTCTTTAATAGCTTGCAGTTTTATGATGATCTCTTCATTCTTAAGCTTCCAGAGTTCATCCATATCCAAAGTACTGGTAGTACATAAAAGCAGCTTGTTGAAATCGAAGTTTTTAAGGGAAAAAGTAAAGCTGTGATAGAATTCCATTTCATTTAGAGTATTGAAGGTGACTTCTAAAGTTTTTTCAAGAGAATGCAGTTGCTCCCTCATCCTCAAATAACCAAGTTTAGCAAGGACTTTATCTTCAGTGATCTTAGCATTCTTTACATCTATAAAGGCATCAAGAAGTAAATTCTCTTCATGTTTACTGTGCTCAACATCTTCCAAGAGTTGAAGGATCTTTTCTACTTTGTCCAAAGGAGGGCGCTTGCCTCTTCTGGTTTTATGTACGGCTTTATAGCTCTGTGTCAGGTAAGAGACTATCATCTCTCTCGTACCGGCACCTTCTTCACTCCAGGTACGTCTAATGGCTCTGATCATCTCTTCCCGTGTATGTGAAGGAAGCGTGATCTCAAGCAGCATGATAAGTTCTATAAGTTTTTCATCATCAAGTGTAGCTACGCCCTCATCAAAGGGAAGTCCATTGAAGTAGTTACGTATTTTGTTGTTCATTTTTATAAGATATTTTTTCTTTTTCTTTGCCATAGTTTCTTATTGTTATTTATTTTGACTAAGTATAGCATACTTGTGTTACTCTTTTAGATTTTATCTGATACAATAATCCCAATAAAAAAAGGAAGTTTAATGGCATTTATAGAAGTAGACGAAGATAATTTTGAACAGGTATTAACAGAAGAGTTCGACAAAAAGCAGATCGTTATTTTAAAGTTTGGTTCAGAGTTTTGTGACCCTTGTCATGCCTTGGAGTGTGAACTTGAAGATGTAGACGATGAGTTTGAAGATGTCTCTGTACTTATGATAGATACAGATGAATCACCTGATCTGGCAGAGCAGTATGAAGTGTATCAACTGCCTACAATGGTCATCTATAAAACCAGAACCCATATACTCTACCATCGAGAAGGGGTGATACTTTCTCAGGATATCAATGAGATCATAGGGAAGTAATTGATATCCCTACGAAAGTTCAAACAATATTGCTGTCCAGCAGCATCTAAGTAACATTTGATTTAATCACAAGATTAACATTTTGCGTTGATCTGCCAGACAGAGTTTAGATTCTATCTTCAACAATATCACCAGAAGCGATTGCTGCTATTGTACCATTATATACAGCTTCATATTTATCTCTGTAATTATACGCTTTGAGCTGAAAACTGCTGCCTGGTACTACTTCAATATCAAATATACCATCTTCATCTGTAGAAAGATCACTACTGGACCAGTTAGTTCCAATGGCATGAATTCTTACATCTTTAGCCGGTGTTCCATCTTCGTGGACAATACGACCACGATAGGTACCGGGAGCACTCTCAAGTGGTTTATTCACACTCCAAGTTCCAAGATGTGAGATCTCACCTCTATAACTACCGTCTTCCTGTAATTCAGTATAACCTTCTTCGAACCACAATCCTTGATCGTAGTCATAATACCATAGAGGAAGCGTGTCTGGTTTTTCCAAAGAAGAAACTGCATCAAATCCCAATGTTGCTGTTTCTCCATCAGCAAGATGCAGTGTGTTGCCGTTACTGTCTTCAAGTAATATACTGATCAAGCCGTAAGAGTCAAACTGTACCATTGTTCCATTGCTATTTACCCCTTTAAAGGCACCAGGGAATACAGCTTTGCCTTCATCAGAAGTAATGTCAAAGTATATTAATTCTGCTGTGTTTATTCCATTATAGGTATTTCCATTTATATCATTATAAGATACAGAAGCAGCTATCATAATGTGCGCACCGTTAATTTCATTACTGCTGTCATAGTCCCATTGATTGGTGTGAACATGCATTCTGTACTCCAGATAGTTAGAAGAATCGGTTTTGATCTGTATATGAGTACTGCCGAGAAGATATCCCTCTTTTTTAAAGTTAACGACTGCTCTTTCATTCACAGCAATATTCTGTAATGTATAGAAGCCTTGTTCATTGGTTGTCGTAGTGCATCCGCCGACACTCACTTCAGCATTGGCCAGTACCACTCCAGTA
>JAYEOF010000221.1:0-5011 GCA_034722695.1 Campylobacterota bacterium | reverse complement strand
ATTAGAGGTCCCCTTAAAAACAATAGAGGATAAAAGCATTTCTTTTATTCTCCCATATGCAAACTATTTTTGAAATAAATGAAATGCTTCTCTGAAAAAATACTATATGAATCTCAAAACCTTATAACCTAACATATTTTATAAGGTTATTCGCTGTAGCGACGTTTAGAGACCTCTTTTCTCCATCCTCCCATAGAAAACCTTATAAAATGTGCTATATAGGAGGTTTTATAAGGTTACATACTAACTTTATATATTCTTCATAACTCCAGATATCAATAACTATTTATATCGCTAATTTTACAATCCCTTCATTACAATATCAAAGAGATACTCCACCTCATGATCTTCCAAATGAATCGTTTGTTTACTTTCAAAAAATGCAAGTATCTTTTCTTTAGGTAATGATGAAGAGTAAAGACATTCAGGGTGAGCAGGGATGAAGGCTTGCATGAGAGCCATTTGGGCTTCTATGGGGTTTTCGCAGATATAGCAGTTCTCTTCGTTATGAAGTCTTCCTTCATAGTCCAGTAGTTCGATGTAGCTTTCACATACGATGCGTTTAGGGTTCTGTCTGTCCCATTTTTTGGCTGCAGAGAGGAGGAGGTCATAGTAAAATGAGTCTATCTCTTCTGCATCTTTGAGATGAGGTTCAAAAAGCCTGATGAAGTTGTGCCAAAGCAGGAGCTTGTTTTTGTCAAAAAGCCAGGGAAAGCCTATGTGAGAGAGAGATCTGAGTCGGGGAAGGAAGCTGGAACCTTCACCTTCCACTTCAAAGTCTATGAGGTTTCCCAGTTGTAAAATGGAGTGTCTTGCACCAAAAAAACGGTAATAGGTTCGTACATCTTTAGGACTGAGTACAAGGGCGATGCTGTCTTCATTTTTAGCTTTACGAAGCCCGAGTACAAACCCCTTCATGAACTTTTAACCACCTTTTCAGTATAATAGCCCCCATTTATAGGGTATTTTACGAAACCCTAGCGAAATTAAATTAAAGGTTGGCTTATGAGAGATTTATTTACCTCGTTTAAGGATAATTGTGGATTTGGATTGCTTGCTTCCATCGACAATACTCCATCACATCAAAATATAGAAGATGCTGTGACATCTTTGTCACGTATGATGCACAGAGGGGCAGTAGCAGCAGATGGAAAGACAGGAGACGGTTCCGGACTCCTTCTTTCTATCCCTAGAAAGTTTTTTGCAAAAGTAGCAAAGAAAGATAATATAACACTTCCTGATGTCTATGCTGTAGCAATGGTTTTTTCTAAAAACGAGAAAGATTTTGATGTCATTAAAGAGGTATGTGAGAACAATGACCTTAAAGTCATTTATACACGTACTGTACCTGTAGATACAGATGCCCTTGGTGAACAGGCACTTGTGTCACTCCCAACGATCAAACAGGTTTTTATAGCACCATATTCACTTATGGGTGCAAGAAGATTTGATGCACTTGTATACCTTTCCCGTAAAGAGATAGAAGCAAAGATCTCAGATGACAGAGATTTCTATATCCCTTCATTTTCTACTTCTGTAGTCTCATATAAGGGACTTGTGATGCCAACGCACATCAAAGAGTTCTACCAAGACTTAGCCCATGAAGATTTTGAAATTTCATTTTGTCTTTTCCACCAAAGATTCTCTACCAACACACTTCCTGAGTGGAGACTTGCTCAACCGTTTAGAGCCATTGCACACAATGGTGAGATCAACTCTGTTACAGCCAACCGATTTAATGTAGCAGCAAAAATGGAAGACCTTAAATCTGATGTATTTTCAGATGAAGAGATGAAAAGACTGTTCCCGATCATCCAATCTCAAATGTCTGACTCTGCATCTTTAGATAATTTCTTTGAATTTTTACGTATCAACGGTATGGACTTCTTTAAAGCAGCAAGATCTATCTTGCCTGCTCCTTGGCAAAATGCACCACACATGGATGCAAAACTGAGAGCTTTCTATGAGTATGCAAGTACCTGTTTTGAATCATGGGATGGTCCTGCGGCTGTGAGTATGACAGATGGCCGTTACATCGGTTGTGTACTGGACAGAAACGGTCTGAGACCTTCAAAATATATCATTACAAAAGACAACAGACTGCTTATCTCTTCTGAGTATGGTGTACTTGAGACACCGGAAGATGAGATCTTAGAAAGAGGAAGACTTCAGTCCGGTGAGATGATGGGTGTAGACTTGAAGTATGGAAAAGTACTTAAGAATGATGATATAAATAACTATCTTAAAAACATAGACCCTTATGATAAATGGCTCAATGACAACATGATCTACCTTCAAGAGCATATGGCTGATCCATTCTCAAATGTTGAGATCCCTGATAAAACAGTGATGGAAGCAAAACAACGTTTTTTCAACATTACACTTGAAGTGATAGAGCAGGTTTTTGAACCGATGGCGAAAGAGGGTAAAGAGGCAACTGCTTCGATGGGTGATGATGCACCATTGGCTGCTTTCTCTACAAAACAGAGAAACTTCTCTGACTTCTTTAAACAGAAATTTGCACAGGTAACCAACCCTCCGATAGACCCTATCCGTGAAAAAATGGTCATGAGTCTCAATACCGGATTTGGTGAGACCAGAAATATCCTTTCAGATGATGCGGAACATGCAAAAAGACTTAAAACAGTTTCTCCTATCTTGTCGTTGGAAAAGTTGGAATTGCTGAAAGCATTCGGAGATGAAAAAGATCCTAAATTCGATCCATGTTATAAATCAAAAAGCTATGAGACAACATTTGACTCTGATCTTAAAGGATCACTTTCTACCTTGGTAGACACAATTGTCTCTGATGTGAAAAATGAAGGTATCAGAACCGTTGTTTTAGATGACAGAGCTTTGGATGCAAATACAAAAGTCATGCCGATGCTTATGGTAGTAGGCCGTTTGAACCAGGCACTTCTTGAAGAGGGTGAACGTCACCTGGTGAGTATCGTTGCAGCCACAGGTGAAGTATATGACTCTCATATGGCAGCATGTATGTTGGCTTTTGGTGTAGCGGCGATCTACCCCTATATGCTCTACAAAACAGTAGCGATGATAGAACATAGAAAAGATGAAAATATAAATCTTGCACCGGTACTTAAAAAAGTACGTAAGTCTATCAATGCAGGACTTCTTAAGATCATGTCAAAGATGGGTATTTCCACAGTTGCTAGTTATAGAAACTCAAAACTCTTTGATGTACTTGGTCTGAGTGATGAGATCGTTTCAGAATGTTTTACAGGAGCACATGGATTCCTTTCAGGCTTGACTTATGAAGATATAGAAGCACGTATTACCAAAGCACATAGTGATGCGTATGCAAGAGAGACAACTAACCGTATCTTCCCGCTTAATATCGGTGGATTCTATAAGTACTTGGATGGAGCAGAGTTCCATGACTACTCTCCGGCAACAGTACATGCGATCCATGCACTCTCTAAATCCGGTAAAAAAGAGGACTTTGAGACGCTTAAAACACTTGTAGACGGTAGAGATAAAAAGTTCATCCGTGACTTCTTTGCGTTAAAAAGTGATAGACAAGCGATTTCAGTAGATGAAGTAGAACCACTCGCTGAAGTTTTCAAACGTTTCTCAACAGCAGCGATGAGTTTGGGGTCTATCTCTCCTGAAGCGCATGAGTGTCTTGCTGAAGCGATGAACACCATCGGCGGTAGTTCCAACTCAGGTGAAGGTGGAGAAGATGAAGTACGATTTGGTACCATCAAAAACTCTAAGATCAAACAGATCGCTTCGGGACGTTTTGGTGTAACACCTCAGTACCTGCGCTCAGCAGAAGAACTTCAGATCAAAGTAGCCCAAGGTGCGAAACCGGGTGAGGGTGGTCAGCTTCCGGGACATAAAGTATCTCCGTTGATCGCCAGACTCAGACATACGATGCCGGGAGTGACACTCATTTCTCCTCCTCCACATCATGATATCTATTCTATCGAAGATCTGGCTCAGCTTATCTTTGACTTGAAGCAGATCAATCCTGAAGCAAAAATTGCAGTGAAGCTTGTATCGACTGCCGGTGTAGGTACGATCGCAGCAGGTGTAGCGAAATGTTATGCGGATAAGATCATTATCTCCGGTGCAGACGGTGGTACAGGTGCGGCACCTATCGGGTCTATCAAATTTGCAGGTAACCCTTGGGAGCTTGGACTGATAGAAGCACACAATGCACTGAAAGCCAATGATCTTAGAGGGCAGGTAGAGCTTGAAACAGACGGTGGACTTAAAACAGGTCTTGATGTTGTGAAAGCGGCTATTTTCGGTGCTGAGTCGTATGCATTCGGTACAGGAGCCTTGACGGTCATCGGATGTAAGATCCTCCGTATCTGCCACTTGAACAGATGTTCGGTAGGTATCGCAACACAGGAAGAGAAACTTAGAGAGCATTATGAAGGTTCAGTAGAGAGAGTGATCAACTACTTTACCTTACTTGCTGAAGATGTACGTGAGATCCTGGCTTCTCTAGGGTATACATCACTGGAAGAGATCATCGGTAAAAATGATCTATTCGAAGTGCTAGATGATGAGTTTACGAAGAAATTCTCTTTTGAAAATCTTCTCTATAAGCTGGATGGTGACAACACATGTCAAGTAGAGTTCAATGAGCCTTATGATCAAAATGAGTTTGAACAGGAGATACTTGCAGAGTTAATGCCGGCGATCAAAAATCCAAATGATCCTATCGTTCTGGAGAAGAAGATCTCTAACCTGAATAGAAGTTTCGGTACACGTATCTCCGGTGAGATCGCAAAGTATTATGGTGATAAAGGGCTTCCGGATGGAACGATCTGTCTTAAACTTGAAGGTACAACAGGCCAATCACTGGGTGCCTTCCTTAGTCCTGGTATAAGTATACATATTAATGGTGCCGGTAATGACTATATCGGTAAAGGTATGTCCGGTGGACGTATCACCATCACAGCTGATAAGAATGGATCTAAGTTTGCTTTAGGTGGAAATACCTGTCTTTATGGTGCAACAGGCGGTAAGCTTTACA
>JAYEOF010000220.1:0-5087 GCA_034722695.1 Campylobacterota bacterium | reverse complement strand
CTTAGGAGGGCCCTGCTTTATCCAGTTAAGCGATGAGGACATGAAAAACCCGTAAGTTAGGATTATGATGGGTGGATTATAGCAAAAAATAACCATAATAATAAAGTATAAACCTAATAAGCTATAATACCAAAAAAGATACAGGAAATAACAACATGGCAACATATATATTTGGACATACAACACCGGATTCTGACTCTATCGTAGGTGCATTGTCACTCTCATACCTCAAAAATCAACTGGGTGAAGATACGATCCCGACAAGACAGGGGGATATTAACCCTGAGACTGCATGGATACTTGAAAAATTTGCTTATGAAGCTCCTCAACTTAAAAACAGTTATGCAGGTGAGAATGTTTACCTTATTGACTTTATGGAAAGTTCCCAAAGTCCTGAAGATATTGCTGAAGCTACTATACTGGGTATTGTTGATCATCATAAGCTTGGAGATCTTAAAACAGATGCTCCACTTGAAATGTGGGTACGTCCGGTTGGATGTTCAAACACTATTGTAAAACAGATGTTTGACTATTATGATATTGAGATCCCTAAAAATCTAGCAGGTATGATGATGTGTGCTATTTTAAGTGATACAGTGATATTTAAATCACCTACCTGCACCAAAGAAGACACCAAAGCATGTAAAGAGTTGGCAGAGATCGCTCAGATAGAAGATTATAAAGCTTTAGGTATGGAAATGTTCATCGTGAAGTCTGATGTACTTAGCGCAACATCTAGAGAATTGGTACTAAGAGACTTCAAAGACTTTAACATGGGTGGCAATACCATTGGTGTAGGGCAGTTGGAAGTTGTTGACCTTTCTGTATTTGATGCTATGAAGAGTGATCTTAAAGAAGAAATGCAGAATCTAAAAGATGAGGGTGGCAGACATACTGTGCTTCTTTTGCTTACCGATATTATGCAAGAAGGTTCACAACTGCTTGTAGTCAGTGATGAAGCCCAAAAGATCGAAAATGCATTTGATGTGAAACTTGACAGTGATGCAGAAGTATGGCTAAAAGGTGTAATGAGCCGTAAAAAGCAGATCATTCCTTTTTTGGAAAAGCAGTTTTAGAGCCCTTAGATCAAGATAAGTTATAGATACGCTTCAAAATCTTTTTTAGGAATGGCTTCTGCATAGAGGAACCCTTGAGCAAACATACATCCGTGTTTAAGTAAGAATTTCTGCTGCGGAGTAGTTTCTACCCCTTCGGCAACAATATTGAAGTTCATGCACTGAGCGATGAGGATAGCAGCAGAGACAAATGCTTCGTCATTATGGTTAGTTGGCGCATCTTGGATAAAAGACTGATCTATTTTGATCTTCTGAATAGGTAAACGTTTGAGATATGCTAAAGAGGAATATCCCGTACCAAAATTATTGATCGATATTTTACAACCCAAATCATAAATCTCATCAAGTAATGAAGTGGCAGCTTGATGATCACTCATGGCATATTCTTCAGTTACTTCAAACTCTACCCAGCCAGGATGGCATCCTGTAGCTTCAAGAGAAGCTTTTATTGTACCTATAAGTGCTTTGTCATTAAGTTGTTTGGCAGAGAGATTAATAGATATCATTTCTATATCAAGCTTATCTTCTCTCCATTTGCTTATATCTTCCATCGCTTGTCTTATGACCCATTTTCCTATATCTATGATGTGTCCGGATGACTCTGCTATGGAGATGAATTGCAGTGGCATGATCATACCTTTTTCTGGATGATTCCAGCGCAAAAGAGCTTCTGCACCAATAACTTTTTTATTTAATATATTGACCTGAGGTTGATAGTAGAGTACAAACTCATTGTTTATAACAGCATTATGCAAGTCATGCTCAAGCAGGACCCTTTCATGTGCTTGTTTTGAGAGATCCTGAGTATAGAATGCATAGCTATTTCTACCATCATCTTTAACCTTGTACATTGCTATATCTGCAAAACGTACCAGTGTTTCAGGATCGCAACTGTCATCAGGAGAAATAGCAATACCAATACTTGCTGTAATATAAAATTGATGATCCTCAATGGTTAATGGAGTCTTTAGGGCATCAAGTATGTTTTGTGCTATCTGTGCTGCATCTAAAGGCGTGCTGATATTCTCAAGTAAAATGGTGAATTCATCTCCTCCATGTCTAGAGAGAGTATCTTCTTTTCTGATCGCATTTTGCAGACATTTTGAAATAAGTTTGAGTACATGATCACCAGTGGAATGACCAAACGAATCATTGATCTCTTTAAAATTATCCAGATCAATAAAGAGCACTGCACTATATTGACTATCTGATTTTCGTAGAGTCTTTAAGTGTGAAAGACGATCCATAAACAGTGTTCGATTTGCCAATCCGGTCAACATGTCATAATTGGCATGGATACGTAGCTGTTCTTCTCGTGCCTTCTGTTCACTGATGTCACGAGCGATACCAAGAACTCCAATGACATTACCTTCAGCATCTTTCACCGCTGTCTTGATCGTTTCAAATAATCCTTCATAGCCACTATCCGTAAAGGTCAAGATTTCTTCATAGATCTGCACCTCTTTTGCTTCCAGTACTTTTTGATCCGTATTGCGGAAAAAATTTGCAGATTCAAGATCAACAAAATCAAAATCATTTTTTCCGATGATCTCAGACTCTTTAGCACTATAAAGTTGTTCAAACTTTGTATTACATGCAAGATACTTTCCCTCTGTATCTTTAAGCCAAAGAAGATCAGGAATAACATTAATAATATTTTTTAAGAAATTTTTCTGCGTTAAAAGTTGTTTTTTGAGTTTTAACCCACGAATTTTTGGTTTTTTCCCTAAAGTACGGTTTTCATAAAATACTGCTACTGTACCATCACTCAATTTAATGACTGTATTTCGTCGCCATCTGCGAACATGTTTGTCTTCATAAAAGTTCGTATCAAGGACTTTTGTCCCTCCACTTGTTTCAACGTGTAAGAGCAGATCAAAAAGACCAAATTTTTTAACGGTAGGAAAGCGTTCTGTAAGTTTTTCTCCAAGTAGTCTGTTGCGATGGATCTTTTCTGTTACTTCAGCTGATTTATTAAACCCTCTAATGATAAAATCATCACCATCTTTTTCATAGATAGCTACATTGATAGGAAGTAAATCAATATAAAGAGAATAAGGTTGCATTGAAAAAGACTCCTATTAGAGATAGATTATACACATAATAGCCTTAGACTCCAACCGATGCAAACATCAGGAACTTTTTGATTATTATAGCTGACATAGTAACACATAAATGTCAAAAAATGTCAAAAAATATTAATAGAACCCTCTTATAAATTTCTGTTTTACGTATATTTACGCTATAATGCCACACTAATTTAAGCGTACATCGGTCAACTCTTTTATTCTTCATAAATCAAAAACACTAACTCAGCCTAAGACCGACCTCATACTAAAGACGGTAGGCTTGTTCAATAAGGTATAGAATTACATGTCATTTACAAACTTGGGGTTATCTGAACCTCTATTAAAAGCGATCAAAGAGCAGGGGTATGATACGCCTACGCCCATCCAACAGCAAGCTATTCCTGTTGTTATAGAAGGTAAAGATGTACTGGCTGCAGCACAGACAGGTACAGGTAAAACAGCAGGTTTTACACTTCCTCTCCTTGAAAGACTTTCACAAACACATCCAAAGATGCAGAAAAAACAGATACGTGTTTTGGTGCTTACTCCTACGCGTGAACTTGCAGCTCAGGTAGCCGAAAGTATTAAAACTTATGGTAAATATGTACCCTATACTTCTACAGTTATCTTTGGTGGTGTAGGTATAAACCCACAGCTGGCTACTATCCGTAAAGGGGTAGAGATCGTCATCGCTACACCGGGAAGACTTCTGGATATTGCAGGACAAAAAGGTATAGATTTTTCAGCACTTGAATGTCTGGTTCTCGATGAAGCAGACCGTATGCTTGACATGGGGTTCATCCATGACATTAAAAAACTGATGAAACTTATGCCGAAAAAGAAACAAACACTGCTTTTCTCAGCGACATTCTCAGCAGATATCAAAAAACTTGCTTCGGGTTTATTGAACAACCCTGTACTTGTGGAAGTAGCACGAGAAAATACTACAGCAGAACAGATAAGCCAAGTGGTACACTATGTCGATAAAGGTCGTAAAAGAGAGTTGCTTTCTCAACTTATCAAAACGAAAGACTGGAGACAGGTTTTAGTCTTTACGCGTACGAAACATGGTGCAAACAAGCTCACAAAACAGCTTGAAGAGTATGGTATTCCAGCCGCTGCCATACATGGAAACAAAAGCCAGGGAGCCAGAACCAAAGCATTGGCATCTTTTAAAGCAAATGAGATCCGTGTACTTGTAGCTACAGATATTGCAGCAAGAGGGATAGACATAGACCAGCTTCCACATGTGGTAAACTATGAACTTCCAAATGTACCTGAGGATTATGTACACCGTATAGGTAGAACCGGACGTGCAGGGATGAGTGGTGAAGCAGTGTCATTGGTGTGTGTGGATGAACATAAATTACTCTTTGATATAGAGAAATTCATCAAATCAGAGATCAAAAAAGTACACATAGAAGCATTTACTCCCGACCCTAACATCAAGGCAGAGCCTATACAAAATGGAAGAGGTGGAGGAAAACGTCAAGGTGGAAATTCCGGCAATGGTTCACGTAACAGTAACTCACGCCACAAACCTCGCAGCAACTCTTCTCATGCCAACAACGGTGGAAGCCATGATGGTGCCAGAAGCAACAGTAGAAACAGAAATCGTAATAGAAACAGAAGCAGATCAGAAGGATAATCAATATGAAAAAAATATTTAAATTAACAGACGAAAAAAAACACGAAGACCGTGTAGTTGAAGCAGTAAAAAATGACATCCGTAAGTATGTAAAACGTGAACGTAAGAAAAAGCTTCCTGATGCAGCTACAATGTATTGGGATTTTGACTGTAAGATAGGTTCTACTTCATTGGATGCAGAAGTCGTAGAATATGAAGCACTCATTAAAGCACTTGACGCAGTGAAAGCCACCGGTGCAACAGAGTGTTATGTTGAGATATTGGCAAAGAGCGTAGATAAACCAATTAAAGAAG
>JAYEOF010000219.1:0-5119 GCA_034722695.1 Campylobacterota bacterium | reverse complement strand
CGTTGTTGCAGAGAACTCTTCACTGGTAAAATCATCATTTACTGCAGCCTCTCCGATACCTAAACCTAAGTAAAAAGCGCTGTTATCGATAACTGGTGCTACAACCACAGGTTCTTCTACCGGTGCAATATCTCCACCTGCAAAGGCCAATCCACTAAGTGTCAGGATAGAGACGAGGGATAAAGTTGTTTTTTTCATAAAATACTCCTTTTATGTTTTAAACAAAATAATAACATTATAATGCTTATTTATTTGTATAATTATTCATTATATTTTATAATAATATTGATTACTTCATAAGTAGACGCATCAATAAGAGGACTTAACTATGATATGGTATCATTTGAGAAAAAGGTTGACTGTGACAGAAAATATAGGAAAATTAATTTTACGATTGATGCTTGGCGGTATGATGCTCTTTCATGGCATTAATAAAGCACTGCATGGTATAGGATTCATCAAGGGGCTTGTCGCGGGACAGGGATTACCTGAGGTTTTGGCTTATGGGGTGTATGTTGGAGAGATACTTGCTCCGCTCTTTTTGATCTTGGGATGGAAGAGTCGGTTTTGGGCAGGAGTTATGGCGGTCAATATGGCTGTAGCGATCTATCTTACACAGTTTAAAGGTCTCTTCACACTTGGAGCACATGGGGCATGGGGTATGGAAGTACCGATGTTCTATCTCTTAAGTGCTTTGGCTATTGTTTTTTTGGGTTCTGGCAAATATGCCATTATGCGAGATTAGTGCATAAATACTGCACATTACTAAAGTATAGTACTCAAAAATAATAAGGTAAAACCATGAAATTAATTATAGTATTTTTATCTCTGCTCTTTGTTACATTTGGTTTCTCTGCTGAACCAAAGCCATGGAGTACAAAGTTAAAAAATCTGACAACGCTTGAAAAACATGTTATTGTTGACAAAGGGACAGAAAGAGCTTTTTCCGGTAAATATGTCAATACAAAAGAGAAAGGTGTCTACAGTTGTAAAGTATGTGATACGCCTCTTTACAGATCTGATGATAAATTTGATTCTCATTGTGGATGGCCAAGCTTTGATGATGCACTCCCCGGAGCCATCAGACACCAAACAGATGCAGATGGCAGACGTACAGAGATACTCTGTGCCAATTGTGGCGCACATTTGGGGCATGTATTCAAAGGGGAAGGCTTGACTGCTAAAAATGTACGACATTGTGTCAACTCGATCTCTCTTAATTTTGACAAGAAGAAAGCTGTGGAACGATCAAAGCTCTCTCGTGCATATTTCGCCGGTGGATGTTTTTGGGGTGTGGAGTATTATCTTGAAAAGCTGGATGGTGTGAAAGAGGTGATTTCAGGTTTTATGGGTGGGACAGTAAAAGATCCGACCTATTATCAAGTGGTAAGAACCAATACCGGTCATCTGGAAACGGTAGAAGTACTCTATGACCCTTCAAAAGTCTCTTATGAAAAACTTGCAAAAATGTTTTTTGAGATACATGATCCCACACAGGCAGATGGGCAAGGTCCGGATATCGGAAGTCAATACCTCTCTGCAGTATTTGTTAATAATAAAGAGGAGAGAGCCATCATAAACAGGCTTATCAAAATTCTAGAGAGCAAGGGCTTGAAGATAGAAACACAAGTACTGGATAAAACACCTTTCTACTCAGCAGAAGAGTCTCATCAAGACTATTATGACCGCAAGGGAGGATCCCCTTACTGCCATAGACGAGTGAAACGGTTTGACTAATTTTACCCTCTGGCGTTTATCATCCAGATAGAAAAGACATTAATGTAGTTCCAAAAGCTTTGGATATTCTCTTCACTGCTTTGTTTGTCATCTATAATAGGCTGCAGTGCTTCTTCAAAACAGACAAGCCAATGCAGTCGTGCATCAGGGGTGATGGCAAACGGAGCATGTCTTCTTCCCATTTGCGGGGCGCCACGGTTTTGGTTAAAGTAGGGTGTTCCTCCACAGATCTGTATGAAAAAGTCTGCAGATATCTGTCCTGCATCTTTCATGGTATCTATCTCTTTTGGGAAAAGCTCTTTGATGGGACTTTGAAAAAGATCCATATAAAACCTGTCGAGTAGGGCACGCATGCCCTCTTCACCGATATCTGTTAAAAATTCAGGGTTGGGTTTTACTACAGGCGGGTTAACACCTTCCTGGTAGGGAAGTATAGAAAAGTTGAGGGTAGATGAAGAAAAATGCATGAAATCTCCTTTTTAAAAGTTATATCAGATTATAGGTGCAATGTCAAACACCACAACCGCCACCGCCTTGTACCGAAAAGCTATTTGCATAACCACACTCCGTACATTCATAAGAGAGGATCTTTGGGCCGGAACATCCTCCTGATCTTTGGTCGGTAAGTTCTATGGACTTTTGATGACATTTAGGGCAAAATCCGCGTTTGATGGCATCAAGCTGCTCTTTTTTCTCTTTGAGGTAGTAGATATAGGCAAAAACCGACCCAATGAGGATAATAAGCATAAATAGTATGAGATAAACAGTATCGATAGGTGACTCCTTATGTGGTATAGTTTTTCAGTTCTGTTACATGTTGTTTATAGTCAGGTATATATGTCTCAACCAACTTCCAAAAACTTTTTTGATGATGTTTATGTTTGATATGTGCCAGTTCATGTACGATGATATACTGTATCATATCTTGGGGGAGTTTCATCATCATTGTATTGAAGCTCAAAACATTTTTTCCTGAACAGCTACCCCATTGTCGCTTGGTTTTACGAAAACGTATGTTTGTAGGTGTAAGACCCATTTGTTTGGAGCACTTTTCTACAAGGAAGGGAACAAAGAGTTTGGCTTCCTCTTTGTAAAAATTATCAATATGTTTTTGAAAAAGCATTTCATCATAGTGATGATAATAGAGTAAAAACAGCTCTTGATCAAAGATGAGTGTAGTTCTTTTTTTTGAGTGTGCTATGAGCCTCAATGGATAAGGGCGACCCTTGTAATAGAGTTCTGATGGTTGGGAAAAATCTAAACGCTTCCCTTTTTTCTGCAACAGTTTCTCTCTGGACCTGTTGATCCAGTCCGATTTTTTAAGCAGCAGTTTCTCAAGATAGTGTTGGGATACTTTGGGAGACTTGATAATGAGGTTCCCCTCATTATCAAAACTGAGATAGGTATGTTTCAGTTTGGGATTAACGATATGTGTATATCGCGGCAAGAGATCCATCGTTAATTGATCATTTTTCCATTTCGGAATTTTACTTTTCTTGCAACACGTCCATCTGCGTAGTAAGAATATGCAGTACCATTTCTTGTGCCATACTGGTAAGGAATCGTTGCCATGGTATCACCATTTGGATAGAAGTCTTTCATTGAACCGTGTATTCTTCCACTGTCATAAGGTATTTTCCTTATCACTCGACCCTGTGAGTCATACATTACTTCCATGCCGGTTTTCACACCGTTTCTGATGTTAACAACAGAAGTGAGATGGCCCTCATAACCATACTTCTTAAGTTGTCCATTTTGTTCAGTTGAATCAGTCATGATAAATTCAGACTTGATCTTCCCTCCGGTAAAGTACTCTTTTTTAACTTTCCCGCCTAAACTTGGCCCCTCACAGGCAGTGAAGAAGAGAAGTGAAAAGAGAATAAAAAACAAAGACAATGCTTTCATAAAAAACCTTCATGTAAATATTGCCGTTAGTATACTATAAAATACTTTGTTTTGAAGAAGTTCTATATTTTGAGTCTCTTGTCGATATACTATAAAGAAAGAGAGTATTATGGGTGCCATCCAATTTATAAAACCAAACAGAAGAGTAGACAGAGTTTTTTTACATTGTTCTGCATCGGATGTGCCTGCACATGACACTGTTGAAATGCTAAGAACATGGCACTTGACAAGAGGTTTCAATGATATAGGGTATCACTTTTTTATCCATAAAAATGGTGACATAAGCCTAGGGAGAGATATAGAAAAAACACCTGCTGCACAAAGGGGACATAATCTAAGAACGATAGCGATATGCTTACATGGACTAAGAGAAGAAAAATTTACACAATTACAATACGAGGCTTTAAAAATATTATGTACGGATATAGATAAGGCCTATCTGAAACAAGTCAGTTTTCATGGTCACTGTGAAGTCTCTGCGAAAGCTTGTCCGGTCTTTGATTATAAAAAGATCTTGAAACTTGATAAATATGGATCACTGGGATTTGATACACCCACCATTACAGCAACGGAAAATAGTTTTATAAGATTAAATTTTGGTGAGCAAGGTGAAGATGTGAGGAAACTACAAGAACTATTAAATATAAAAGTTGACGGAGATTATGGTCCAAAAACACTGAAAAAAGTAAAAGCGTTTAAAAGACAAAATGATCTCTATCCCAGTGGTATCGTAACCAAGCAGGTATGGAAGCTTTTAACCAAGCCACTGCTTGAAAATGTTAAAACGGCTGATGTCCAGGATCTTCCTGATCTCAAGACAGGGTCAAGAGGTACGTCTATCGAGTTTCTTCAGGAGCTTTTGTTTATCAAGATAGATGGTATTTTTGGTCCGATGACAGCAAAAGCAGTTAAAGCATTTAAAAAAGAGCATAATTTTTACCCAAGTGACATCGTCCAAAAGCATATATGGAAACTACTTTTGGACCTGAGGAGTATAGAGCATTATGACTAGTCATACTATGGCATTCATATTTCGTATGCTGCTTATGCTGAGTTTGACGGTAGGAGTGTCTGAGTGCAAACCCGTACAGATTTTAAGCGGAGGTACTATTTCCGATGGATTGGACCTCTCCAGTATTAGGATAGGTGAACATGCAGACTATACCCGGATCGTTTTTGACGTACAATACTGGGAAGGGTATGGTGCACCAAAAGCAGGGACGCCTTCAGACAATGTAGGACACTATACATTCACCTTAGAGCAAAATCATACCATTGAAGTTGAATTCTCCGGTTTTAGAAGCAGCAGTGCAAAAGATGTAACGGTATCGGAACATAGTAGGGTTCAGTCCATCAAGATGTTACGTGGTGAAGCCTATGGAGATGACAGCTCTGTGTTTTACAAGATCCGTTTACGTTACCCTGCAAGATTAAAGGTTTTCCATCTTTACAACCCTGCACGGGTCGTTTTAGATAT
>JAYEOF010000218.1:0-5155 GCA_034722695.1 Campylobacterota bacterium | reverse complement strand
ATATCTGTAAACATTTTCCATATAATAAAGAAAATAAGAATAGAAAGAAGCAGTGCCTGTATCTTAGCCAGTCCTGTCAACATCGTTTTCACTTTTTCAGGGAAATCAAGTTTGTATCTGAATCCCATAATAATAAAGGCGATGAAGACACCCGTAATAAATGCTGTCAAGATGAAGTATGTTGGATAAAATACCCCATTTGCAATAGGTCTTGCATTGAGGAACCCAAATACAGAACCAAGGTTAGAGTGTGCTGCAAGCCCCACTAAAAGTCCAGTCAGTCCAAATATCTTTGCTTTTTTCATATCGCCTTTTAACAAAAAGATAAATTCAATGATCATAAATGTCAAGTAAATACCGTAAAGCGTACCCATCCACCAAATCGCAGAGGTAAGCCCCGGTGTTAAGACATTGTAGATCAACATCGTAATTGGGTGTCCTATCTCCACAGCGATAACTGCAAATCCGGCTAAGATCGTTACGATAGAACCAAAGATAGCCCGTTTAGAGATAAGCATATAGTCTTTAAAACCAAAGACATCACCCAGTGAACCGATGATACATAGTCCTGTTGAACTTACAACAAAAAAGATATAGACTGCAAGCAACAATCCCCATGGATGCTCTTTGGTTACATTATAAGCATGATGCCCTTCTGTAAAAAAGATTGCAAGCCCTACGACAAATAGTGCCAAGAGTGCCAGCGTAATTACTGCAATTAACTGATTTCTAGGCGTTTTTTCATAATCAAGTAACTCTTTCATTCCTATCTTGTTATAAGGGATCGTACTAACAAAATCTTTTGCCTTAGCGATCATGCCTGTTTCTTCTGTTTTTTCTACTGTTTCTGCCATGATGCACTCCTTATGTTAGATAGTATAATTTTGGTTTAGTACCAAGATGGGCTTTTAAAGAGAAATGTTCTCTTGTTCTAAGCAGTTCGCTGATCTCACTCTCCGGGTCATCCAGGTCACCAAAAGTTCTTACTTTTGTAGGACAGGTATTTTGACAGGCAGTGGTTGTTTCACCTCTGTCAAGTCTTGTGTCTGAACAGAAATTACATTTATCTACTGTCATTGTTCTGTCATCCACATAACGCGCATCATAAGGACAGGCAACCATACAGTAAGAACATAAGATACACTGGTCTGAATTTACACGAACCACACCGTTGTCGTCATAATAGGTTGCATTGGTAGGACAAACCGATTGACAAGGCGCGTCTTCACAATGTTGACACTGACTTGGCTGAAAGCTGTTTGAAACGATATCCAGCAATGGATACTCACCTTCTATCTCTTTCACACCAATCCAAATTCTATGTTTGTCTGCACCCATGAGAACACCGTTCTCTTCTTTACAGGCGACTTCACATGCTTTACAATTAATACAATTTTTATAATCTAAAGCCATTCCATAATTTGCCATGATTACACCTTCCTTATTTCTACATTTGTTTCATGCATTGCTGCAGCACCATAAACCGGCTCTAAAACATCTTCGATGACCGCATTGTCATTACCACCGTTTTTATAGGCCCATGTCAATGCTGAACTCTCTTCACCAAAACCATGGATAAAGAAAACCTGATTCGGTGCCATTTTTTCTGTTGGATATGCTTTAATGGTCGTAGAACCTGTTCTACTCTTCACTTCAACTGTATCACCAAAAGCAATACCCTGTTCTTTAGCCACACGCTTATTGATCCAGATATAGTTTTCCGGCATTAAGTCTCTTAACACAACATTATTGGAGGTCCCACTCTGTGTATACTGAGCGTGTCTACCTGTGATAAGTCTGAACTTACCGTCTGGTACAGAGAAGTTATATTCCTCTTTCCAGGTTGGCATGGCATCAATGCCTTTTTTTGACAAAGAACTAAGATTACATTCAAGTTTTCCTGATGGTGTTTTAGGCTTACCGCCGCCTACACTGTATGATTTCTCATTTTCAGGATAATACTGATGTACATTGGCGGAGAGTTCTTTATAATACGTATCCATTTTAGGATAATAAACCCCATATTTTTTCAATGCTTCAGCTGCACCATGATGATCATGTACCGCATGATCATTGATCTCTTCCTGATCATGTGCATAGATCTGTGTCATATCAAACTCTGCTTTATAGTATTCCTCTTCACCTGATTCTGCAATACCGTCTTTTACTTCATCATCATACTTCTTGGTAATATCAAAAATTGGTCTGGAGAGTTGCGCTGTCAATCCACGTAAGATCTCATTGACCGGTTTTGTCTCATACATTGGGTCAACAACCTTATTACGTTGTGCAATAGACGGCTCTACCCCGGCAAATGTTTTCACAGGATCTGTTCGTTCCAAATAGGTACACTCTGGAAGTACTACATCCGCATACATCACTGTATCACTTGGCATCGTATCTATACACACAAGTAGTTCCATCTGTTTTAACATTTTAGCTGTTTTAGCCGTATTCGGCATATTTTGCATTGGGTTATGTTTATAGCAGAACATTCCACGAACCTTATAAGGCATTTTACCCTCTAAGAATCGGTTTCTCCAACCCAACCATGAACCACCACCGGAGACAACTGCACAGTCATCATATCCAGCTTCACTCTTGTTAATAGCTCTTGATCTGGCTTTATCATACATCGGTATGAGTGTTTCATGTCCTTTAAGTGGGACTTTAGAACCAAAGACCAGTCCACCTTTGGTATCGATCCCTCCTCCGAGTCCTTGGAAGATTGCCATGGCACGACGAAGTTGGAAGTCATTTTGTGCAAATGTACTTCTTCTTCCCGGATAATAGACTGCTTTAGGCGCATGTGCCATAAACTCTCTAGCTATCTTATAGATCTCTTTCGCTTTTATATTGGTAAGAGGTTCTGCCCACTCAGGTGTATATTTATTCGAAAGTACATGCGCTTTATACTCTTCAAAATCATTGAAGTGTGCTTCTACATACGCTTTATCGTAAAGTTCTTCATTTAATACAACATATGTCAATGCCAATACAAATGCCAGGTCTGTTCCCGGATTGATCGCCAACCACTTGTCTGCTTTTGCTGCTGTATTGGTAAAGCGCGGGTCAATACAGATAAGTTTTGCACCTCTTCCTTTGGTTCTTTTGAAAAGATCCATTGTATCGGGAGTAACAATAGCTTCTGCTCTGTTAGCACCTGCCATGATGACATACTCTGCATTATCCAGATCTGCCTGAGGGTAAGCCCCAATAGTTACTCCATACCCTGATGCTACCGTCTGCAGACAGACAGAAGCATGGTTAAGCCAGTTAGCTGAACCGAACGCTTCATAAAAAGTTTTAAAGGTATGCTCTGCCATACCCTCACCTGCACAGAAAAGGAATGATGAACGATTGTCTTTCTCTTCATCCAGGATCTTTGTCGTCTTTTCTGTAATATACTTAAAAGCTTCATCCCATGTCACTTTTTTAAACTTACCTTCACCCTTCTCACCTATACGGATCATCGGATGTTTAAGTCTATCCGGATCATACAAGGCTTGTATCCCTGCATTTCCTCTTGGACATAACATATTTTTTGATTTTGGGAACATTGGATTTGGATCCAGTTTAGTTACCACACCATCTTCCACTCTGGCAATAGCCGCACACTTATTTACACACATTTCACACAGTGTAGGGATAGTCTTAACCTCTTTTGCTGCACCTGTTTTGGTCGTAATAGTCAGCTTTTTATCATGCGAATCACTGCTTGCCAAAAGATTGGTTGCAGATATTGCTGTTCCTCCAGCAACACTCATCGCAACCGTTCCTTGTAAAAACTTCCGTCTCGACATTTCAACTTGCATAAGCACTCCTCCTTCTATAAATATTTTTACTTTATAAATAGGAGTATTTTAGTCCTATTTATAAGTATATGTTATATATTATAGTAGTTTCGCTTATGAAAGTATGATTTAAATCAAGAAATAACGTTTATATAAAAAATAGTTGTAGTTTTTTCGTCAAATCAAGGATGATAAAGTATATTCATATCATCCATATTACCATGTTCAAAATCTTTGTGACAGGCTACACAGTTTGACTTGTCTTCGATATCTTTTTGTTTATAGACAGATTTTGGGATATCCTTATGTGTCTCTCTCCAGTATGGTGTTTTTGTAATAGATTTTGGCCGTCTTTCCCCCAGAGAATTCATTACTTTAACCGCAGCTTCACGTTTGCTTGTCTCAGCAGCATTTTGGGTTAGGAATTCCAATATAGAAGCCTGCTGAGATTTGGTAATATTAGCTTCTGTTATCTCTTCTCCGCGGTGATTATCCAGACTTGCCATGATCTTCTGCCATGATCTTTTCGGAAGCATATAAGGCGGATAGACTTTATGACAATCTCCACATTCATTATAGAAAACAGGATGCTTCTCTTCATAATCTATATTCGTATGCTTTTGTAAGGTCAAGAAGTTATAGTTACTACTGATAATGAAAAAATAACTTCCTATAGCTATAAAGATCATTGTATAGGCAAAAAAGGAGAGAGCTGATTTTACTTTAGTATCTTCTCCTTCTGTTCTTTTATATCCGGTGATCATTGCAAAGACCATACCCGTTCTGTGCCAAAACTGTTCGACCATCACACCCGTTATATGAATCACGACCCAGGCAGCAAAAAGATAGGATGAGTACTTATGTATCCATGCCAAAAGACCCATATACTCTGTATAATCATCGTTTAAAAAACGAAAAAGTCCTTTTGCTTCCTGTATACCGTACAGTAACAGTCCGGAGACTACAATAACAGTACCTACGGTCAATGCCCATACCGTAAACCAACTCGATGCAGGATTGTGTCCCGCAGGTATCTTTCTCCATCTGTTTTGTATTTTTTCAACAAAATAATGTTTGAGTTGGGAAGGTCTAAGTTTGAAAGTATTAAAAGTAGCATACTGAGGTCCTATAATACCCCATATAATTCTATAGATGATAATGGTTAAAAAGATAAAGCCAAGTGCCACATGATCATGTAACATATGTTCATAATAAGAGGTGATAAATGCTGTTGTGAAAGAGAGTGCCATCATCCAATGGATAATCCTGGTACCGATAGGCCAGACAAATACATGTCCTTCTTTTTTATTCATATTATTATCCCATAATATAGAGTTATGATCTTTATAAGATTAACATAA
>JAYEOF010000217.1:0-5171 GCA_034722695.1 Campylobacterota bacterium | reverse complement strand
CACGGTCATAAGAGCGATGCTCCAGACTCATATAAATAAGCCAAGGTTTTCCTACGATAAGCTTGTATGGTACAGCACCCCAGAAACGGCTGTCGTTTGAGTTATCACGATTGTCACCTACCATATAAAAATGATCCTCTTCTACTTTTGTATAGAGCGCATTGATAGCTTTACTTCCTAATTCATATACAGGTGTTTTAAGATCGTCTATCATCACCGGAGTCATATCTATCTCTTTGTTATACGAGTAATAGCGAAGAAGTGCTTCAAAGATATCGATCCCTTCGGGAACATACTGAATACCAGGATATTTACCCATATACGGGTTTTCTACCCATAATTTATCTCTAAGAGAGATGATCTTCTCTTTAGGATAGTTTTTCTTTATATATTCATCTCCTTCATGAAAATGAATAAGGAGCTTTTTATTTGCATAGATAAGTTCATCACCACCTTCAGCTACACAACGTTTAACATAATGTATTTTGTTGTTTTTAGGGTAACGGAAAATGACAATGTCTTCTCTTTGTGGTCTAGGACCCTCTATAAGGTGACCGTTATTGTTAAAGTCCGGTAAAAGAGGTATCTCCAGCCAAGGTAGATGAGGAGTAGGGATACCATAAGAGAACTTCTTTGCAAAAAGAAAATCACCTATGAGTTGTGTTCTTTTCATAGAACCTGACGGGATGACAAAAGATTGAGCTACAAAAAAGATGAGAAAAAGTACGATGATGATCGTACCCGTCCATGAACTTGAAAACTTATAAAGTATGTTTAAAAACTTCTTCATTATATTCTACCTTTGGCAGCTTTAAGTGTATTACTCAAAAGCATCGCTATGGTCATAGGCCCAACACCACCCGGAACAGGTGTAATATAGGAACATTTTGGACTGACATTTGCAAAGTCTACATCACCAACAAGTGAACCGTCTTCTATGCGGTTGATACCGATATCGATGACGATAGCACCATCTTTAACCATGTCCTCTTTAATGAGTCCAGGTACACCGACACCTACAATCACGATGTCAGCTTTACTCGTATGTGCCTTAAGATCTTTAGTAAAGATATGTGTTACAGTTACTGTTGCATCAGCGTTAAGAAGCAAAGATGCCATAGGTTTACCTACGATGTTGCTTGCACCCACCACACATACATCTTTACCTTGCAGATCTATATCATACTCTTCAAACATTTTCATCACGCCAAGTGGTGTACACGCTACAAAACCATCTAACCCACTGACTAATCGGCCTACATTGTAAGCATGAAACCCATCCACATCTTTTTTAGGGTCAATGACTTCAAGGATCTTATCTGTATCTACATGTTTAGGCAGTGGTAATTGTACCAAGATACCATCTATACGAGGGTTGTTGTTCATCATTTCAATGGTTGCTATGATCTCGTTTTGAGAGATGCTGTCTGGCATATTGTGAGTGATAGAGTAAAAACCGACTTTTTCACACGCTTTTGCTTTCATCTTCACATAGGCATGACTTGCCGGATCATCGCCAATAAGCAGTACTGCAAGTCCAGGAACGATATTTTTTTCCTGTTTAAGTTGTTCGACTCCGGTAGATACAGAATCTTGTACTTTTTTGGCTAAAGCTTTACCATCGATAAGTTGCATTGAGATGCCCCTTTATATTTTTAAGGTATTATATCAAAAATAGTTTAGGGCTTTGAGATTAGTCCTTGAGGAGAATAACGTATATGCTATCATGAAGAGATTATTAGTTCTATTACCACTTCTACTGGGAGCAAATGAAGATTTTATCTCACACTATGAATATGGTGAAATGCTTTACAATAATCCCAGGGGAGTAAGTTGTTCCCAATGTCACGGAAAAGATGGTGCCGGTACAACCATAGTAGAGTTTCGTGATACTGATGGTAAGCAGGCTATAAGAGGCTCTGATATACGCAAAGATAGTCTCCAGGCTATGATCAAAAGTGTAAGCAGCTATCATGAGATCATGCCTAGGTACTACCTGACTGATGAAGAGGTAAAGGCTATTTATGATTATCTACAAAAGAAAAATGAAAACTATTTATCTCAAGTAAAAGAGAACAATACTACAAAATAATAGGTTATAATTATCCATATCACTTTTAAGGATAATTCATGCAAGCATTTACTTTTACTAAATCACTCACGTTGGGGCTACTTTTAAGTTCCGGACTAAGCCAAGCCTCCTCTTTGGCTATCTATCAAGACAGTGCAACTTATATATTTCAACCTAAAGAATCCTTTATAGGTTTTGCAAAAGGAATAGAAGTAAAGTGTAAAGGCAATGTTATTCCTCTTAAGGCTAGCTCTACCTGTCCCAGTGATGATAGGCTTTGCAGGGAACTGACTGAGTTAAAAGGAACAGCCCAAAAACTTAAAGCTACTCAGGAAAATATAAAAGTATTAAATACCCTTGTTTCACTTCCTCAACCGACTTCATTAGATGCCAGTTCCTGGATAGAATCAGCCAAGATGATTGGGACAGAACAGGCAAAACTTTCTTTAGAAGAATCCATATTTAAACAAGAGTTAGTGTTACGATCAAAAGATTTTAAGCAACAAGCTCCTACACAAAATGCGCTTAGCGTGGCAGAATCTTGTCAAAAAGAGCTGGAACTTACGATTCCTTATGGTCAGCTCTCTTTTTCTACTTTTTATGAAGCTGATATTGCAGATAAAAAGAGTGTTACTGTTACACAATATCTCTCTGTTACAAACAAAAGCGGTATAGATATGCAAGCTGATGATGCAATGTTCTTCTATCGTCCTGCACATCGTTACATTCGACCTATCCATTTTTCTCCATGGATCGTAAGTAAAACTATACCACAACCAAAAAGAAGTTATGCAAAAGCAAAAAGAGCTGATGTTATGGATGCAGAACCGATGATGGAAATGTCTATGGCAGCAGGAGAGGCTCCTGCACCCGTAGCAACATATCTGAATGCCAGAGAGTACCAGATCAAAGATCTTTCTTTACCTTCTACCGGTATGCCCATAGATGTGCAAGTAACACAATGGAAAGTACCATTAGAGTGTGATATACGTGTGTACCCTTACAGAAATAGAACAGCATTTCATACATGTAGTTTTACACCAAAACTTCAAATAGACAATAACCAATGGAAAGTAAAAGAAGTACAGACCACTATCAATGATAAGGCAGTAGGGGAGTATAGAGAAGGTAAATATAGACTCTATACGCAAGCAGAGTTAGATATAAAGGTTGAACGAAAGCCTATCGTAAAGAGAGAGAAAACAACGGGAATATTTGGTAGTACTGCACGTAAAAAAGATGGATTTACTCTTAAGGTAACCAATAAATCTGATAAAGCCAAAACACTGACCGTAACAGAACGTATACCTACCTCAACAACAGAAGAGATAAAAGTAAAACTTTTAGACATAACATCCGATAAGAAAGTAAATTATAGATTACTTAAGGATGGTGAAATAGAGATGAAGCTTACACTAGCTGCACATGAAAATAAAAAGATAGAAGTAATGTTTGAAATATCTTATGATAAAGATTTAAAAGTAAGTTATTAGGGGGAGTTAAAAAGAAATAGTTTGTAGGCACAAAGCCTACAAAATCACTACTAGAGTGGAGTTACGTTCTCAGCTTGTGGGCCTTTTTGACCTTCACCAACTTCAAATGTTACTGCTTGACCTTCAGCGAGTGTTACACGTCCACCACTGTCGTTGTTTACTTGACGGAAATGTACGAATACATCTGCTCCACCATTCTCTTGTTGGATAAATCCATAACCTTTTTCATCGTTGAACCATTTAACAGTTCCGTTTACTAATTCTGCCATTTTTGTACCTTTGGTAATAATATTCACTTAATAAATTAAGTGGAATCCAAATCAGAGAGAGTCTTTCGGGGTCTAGCAATAACACTTAACACACGATAGATGAACTCGAACCTCATCTTTCATCGCATATATTGTAGCTTCTTTTCTTAGGGTTAAGCTTATTTAATATGAAATGATGAAAAAATAATGTTAATTGTTGATCATCCAGAAAAATATCGTATTTTCATCACCTGCACTTACGAGAGCATGCTCATTAATGAAGATGATTTTGTTAAGTGAGGCATAATGACCTATGAGACGGTCTGTTTTGCTTCCATCCTGAGTATTGAAAAGTTGTAAGTGATTGTTTGTACCACTGGAGTAAATACCTATCTTACCGCTAGGACTTAATCCTACACCATAAACCAAAAAATCACTTTTTATATGATAAGATACTTTTCCGTCAAGAGAGTAAACGCCTACGCGTCTATCTTGCCCTGCTGTAACTATAAGTCCATTACTGTATGCAACACGGTAAATATTGTCTACATGTTCAGAGGAGAAAACTTTTTCTACTTGGGAACTTTTTACATCCAGAACTCTTACTGCACCACTTTCATCAGATATCACCATTTTTTTTCTATCATGACTTAGGATCATACCACCCATCGTACTCTCAGAGATATGACTATCATAAAGCTTGTAACTCTCTTTGTTATCATATAGTATGACATTAGAACCAAAGGTACCAAAGACCACTTGTCCGTCATTGGTAAAAAATGCCCGTTTTGGCATGATCTGCTGTTTTTCATCTACGATCTTACGCAGTCGTACACCATCATGTACCCATACATTCCTGTAAGCACTTTCACCGGAACTGACAAAAAGGGTCTTTCCTTTAAATCTATCAACACTGTGTATACGTGCAGGAACAAAATCTCCCATAGCCGTTGCTAAAGGTGCTATCTTGATCTTTGAAACTATCTTTTGCGTACTAAGGTCTATGATATCCACACAACCGGCATCTGTAGCAACATAAAGCAGTCCATTATCTTCTACAAAATCACTTACAAGTCCGGAAGCTTCTATTTTGGCTATAGGCGAAAGATCTTTGGCATGTATTGTTGAGAACAATAGTATAAGAGTGAGGAAGATTTTATACATAATTACCTGTTATTTTTTATTTATTTGGGATTAATTCGGAGAAATTATAGCATTATTATTTGTGTATACTCATGGACTTCAGAAAGCTTTCTCTTTTTTCTATACCTAACATTTTAGCTTTTGTAAGGTCAGGGTAGGTTCCACCTAAACCTTTACCATCATCTCCATGACATCCTCCACAGATACTGGTGTAAA
>JAYEOF010000216.1:0-5237 GCA_034722695.1 Campylobacterota bacterium | reverse complement strand
TGTAAGTACTCTAAATCCAAAGCTAACAAAAGTGAACTGACAAAGTTAAAAGAGCAATGTGCTCAGGCTGAACTTGATGTTGACACCTTTGTGATCTTTTCTAAAAATAAGTTTTCAAGTGAATTGAAAAAGGAAAAAGGAGAAAAGTTAAAACTCTTTTCTACCCGAAATATGACAAGTCTTATAGATAACCTGAGTGAAAAAGATCTTCTTGTAAATACTAATAAGAAGTATTAGCTCTAGTACCGATTCAATAACTGAGCATTCAAAAGTTCAAGTCTTTCAGGTGTGCCTATATCCAGCCACTCTCCCTCATAAAGTTCACCTGTAACTTTATCCTCTTTCATGGCAGCTCTAAGTAGAGGAGCTAAGGCACTTTTGCCATAAGGTATTCCTTCAAAGAGTTTAGGCGAGTAGTAGCCTATGCCTGAGAATGTATATTGTTTCGCATCTACCACTCTATGTCCATCTAAAGCAAAATCTCCCTCAGGGTTATGCTTAGGGTTGGGTACGAGGATCAAATGGGCTAAAATGCCCTCTGCAAGCTTTCTGTTACATTGAAAGTCATAATCGGTGAAGATATCGCCATTAAGTACTAAAAATGGTTCATCTCCCAATAAAGGTAAAGCTTTCACTATACCTCCTGCACTCTCCAACCCACCCTCTTCCTGTTCATCTGAATAGCTGATATTTACTCCCCACTCTGATCCATCACCTAAGGCTTCGGGTATCTGGTAACCTAAGTGAGCGATGTTTATGACTATCTCTTTGAAATTATCATGTGCCAGGCGCTCAATGTGCCAAAGGATTAGTGGGATGCCTCCCACTTTGAGTAAAGGTTTTGGTGTTGTATCTGTTAATGGTCTCATACGGGTTCCGAGACCTGCGGCTAATATCATGGCTTTCATATTTTTTTCCTTTTACCGAGGGTGTCAGGTGATTCATGATTCATTGCTTCACAACAAATCACAAATCACCAGACCCCTCTATTCCTCTATTTTTGTGCGATAGCACATCCATTGATCACACACAGTGTGCCCTTGTCATCCTGAACGACCTTGAAAGCAAAGCGATTCGAGAAGGATGACGATTTTTTTGTTTCGTTTTTTTCTAAAAAAAATGAAAGAGAACAACGCCACAGTTAAGGTTCAAGGGCAATTAAAACAAACCCATATTATTGGTGCGTTAGCAAACGCACCCTACAAAGACTTTAACATCTTAGCTAAATCCTGTGTCTCAGGATATTTAGAAGCAATCTCCAAAACATATTTTAGCGTAAGAGGAATATCCTTCAGGTACCCCTCTTTCCCATCACGTAAGGCTAAACGTGAAAAAATTCCAAGTATCTTAATATGACGTTGTAACCCCATAAAGTCAAACCAACGCATAAACCTAGCATCATCTACATCTAAACCTTTACTGTCCCTAAAGCGTAATGCCATAGACTCAACCACACTACTATCTAACTCAACATAGACATCACGCAGTAATGAGACTAAGTCATAAGTAATCGCACCTACTCTTGCATCTTGATAATCGATGACAACTATCTCATCATTACATGGGGAGAGCATAATATTTCGCGAGTGATAGTCTCTATGTACAAAAACACCTTGTGGCTGAGAGAGTACTTGGGATGCAATAAACGCTAGAGCATCTGACAGTTTGTTTTGTTGTGTATCATCCAATGTTACACCCAAATATTTCTCCAAATACCACTCTTGCATCAAGTCCATCTCAAAGTGTAAAAAATCAGCATCATAAGCAGGCAAATCTTCTGTATCTGTGTTTTGCATCTTGATGATCGTCTCTATAGCTTTATCGTAATATGTTTCAAAGTCACCTTCTTCTACTTTTTCAAAAAGATGTGCACTTCCCAAGTCTTCCATAAATACAAGGCCCTCTTTCTTGTTGTAAGTAAATATCTTGGGTACTCTTACATTGGCTTCATAAAGACGAAGATTCATATCTAAAAATGGTGCTAAAGACTCTTTTTGCTCTGATGAGTCCATCACTATACCGCTATGCATACTACTCTTTAACCTAAAATACTTTCTAAGACTTGCATCTGCAGTGATAGGTACTAGCTCTCCCTCACAGTCTATCTCTTCCAACCACTCTTCTATTTTATTCATATATTCCTCCCAATATCGCATTATCACTTGCTCCAGTGACATCTTTCAAATTCACTTTTTCTCTATGCACACGTTTATATGCCAGCCAAGCAAAAGTCATCGCTTCTATGTAATCTGCATTTTGAGCTATGACCACTTCAACATTTGGCATAAACGCTTTGATGCGTTCTACTAAAAAACTGTTTTTAGCTCCACCGCCACAAAGTAACACAATATCCCTGTTAAAACGTAGCACTTCATTGGAGATGCTAAGCGCTGTAAGTTCAAGAAGTGTTCTTTGTACATCTTCAGGGTTATGGGTCTTTCCAATAAGATTACCTTGTAACCAAGCTTTATTGAACTTCTCTCTCCCCGTACTCTTAGGATAGTGCTGCTCAAAAAACGCATCTGACATCATAGCATCTAAAAGGGTATAGTCAACACTTCCTGACCTTGCCCACTCCCCATCTTTGTCATAAGAGAGACCCTGATGCTCAGCTATCCATAAGTCTAACAGTACATTTCCACAGCCTGTGTCATAGCCTATAAGCTTTTCATCTAAGACCGTAATATTTGCCATACCACCGATATTAAGCACAGCGATAGAGCCTTTTATATTATTAAATATAAATTCATGGAACGCTGGAGCAAAAGGTGCACCCTGTCCACCTAGTGTAACATCTTTACGTCTGAAGTCTGCAACAACTGGTATACCTGTCTTGGCAGTCAGAATATTAGGATCTCCCAGTTGCATGGAGAATGGATACTCTCCTTCAGGTTCATGCCAAAGTGTCTGACCATGTAAACCTATAGCTTTAACACTGCCTGCATATATATTTTCACGTATGAGCAAAGCACCTACTGCCTGGGTAAACAAAATACCCAAACGATGGTCTATCTGCCCTACTTCTTCCAAAGTATTTTTACCTTCTATCATCATTAAGATATCTGTTTTGAGCTCTAATGGCATAGGGTATTCTAACGAGCAAATAAGATTACAAGTGTCCGCATCTATCTCACACAATACCACATCTACCCCGTCAAGTGATGTGCCTGACATAATGCCTATATACAGATCTCTTTTCTCACTCATTTAATAAAACTTCCTCATTGTAGTTGCAATATAGTATCATATTTTAGAGATATTACCCTACTGTCATGTCAATTTCACAAAGATAGACTTTTTTTGTTAATAATTTATTATAGTTTTTCGTATATTATGTAGTATATCTATAATGTGAAGGGAAAAAATGAAAAAATATAAATATTATGCAACCTTTTTTATAATAACCATATCAATATTTCTAACAAGCACATTTTTTGCTAATGCAAGAGAAAGCAAAGTACTTCCCGGTAAAAACAGTGCTTTAACCATAGAAGAGAAACAGAATATCTCTATTTTTGAAAATGTAAAAGACAGTGTTGTCTATATTTCTATTCATCAAGAGGTCATTGACAATTGGCGTATGAGTACATTTGATATACCTAAAGGTGCAGGAAGCGGGTTTATATGGGATAAGGATGGGCATATCGTTACCAACTATCATGTGATCATGAATGCCAATAAAGCGGTAGTTACACTAAAGAACGGTAAAAGATATAAAGCTTCGCTTATTGGAACAGCAGCAAGTTATGATATAGCCGTACTGAAGATACAACCCTTGAAAAACTTACTCAAACCTGTTGTTCTTGACACAAGCAGAGATCTCAAAGTCGGACAGATCGTCTATGCTGTCGGCAACCCTTTCGGACTTGACTGGACAATGACAAAAGGTATCATATCCGCTCTTGAGAGAAGTATGTATGCAACAAATGGTGTACCTATACAACACATGATACAGACTGATGCTTCCATCAATCCCGGAAATTCAGGGGGTCCACTACTGAACAGCAGAGGTAAGGTCATAGGGGTAAATAATATGATCTTAAGTCCCAGTGGTGCAAATGCAGGTATAAGTTTTTCCATACCTATAGATACGGTAAAGAGAGTTGTGAACTCCATTATCAAAAAAGGTATCTATATCAGACCTGCTATCGGTATAAGTGTAGACAACAGGATCAATGAACTCTATAGACAATCCAGTGGCAAAGGTGGTGTGGTCGTATTGGATGTCACAGCAAATACATCTGCCGCAAAAAACAGACTGAGACCGACATTTGTAGACCAAAGAGGCTCTATAACATACGGAGATGTGATCATTTCTGTAGATGCAAAAAAAATTGAAACACTTGAAGATCTCTACAGTATACTTGATGAGTATAAAAATGGAGATACTGTAACGCTTGAAGTATTAAGGGAGAAGAAGAGAAAAAAGATAGATATAGAACTACAGTGATTCTATATTTTATTTTTTCCCATCATCATAACCCCAAATGCCACCAAGGTCCCTGCAAGTATCTGCCATGCAAACCCCAGTTTAAAATCAAAAACTGCTCCAAGCACATACGGTTGAAGCAGAAGTACGGTCATAAACCCACCTATAAGTGATAAAGGAACTGTACTGGCATTTCCACGTTTAGTGAAAATAGCTGCACCATACACACCCAAAAGACCAGTATAGGCAAATGCCATTACACCAAGAGCAAAACTAAGCAAAGGCAATTCCGTGTAGCGTTGCCAGTAGTACGAAAGCATCGCCATAGCTGAGAGTGCTACAGCAAAAAGAAGTACAGCAGATCTACCGGCTTTTACAAAGTGCATCTCATCGACGTTAGACCTTTTTAGCTTCCAGGGTTTATAGAGGTCTTCTATGGCCACAGATGACATAGCTCCCAGTACAGAGTTGGAAGATGAGAGTGCGGCAGCTACAGCTCCTACAGTGACCAGCCCTCTCATACCTTCGGGCATTTCATGCAAGATGTAGTACATAAAGATGGTGATCTTCTCACCTTCAAACTTCTGTACTACTTCTGTACTCAAACCAGAGAGTTCAGGATGTTGGTAGAAGAGATAGAGTAGAAGACCGATCATCAAAAAGAGTATCGCTACAGGGATGGTCATATAAATACTCATCATGAGTGAGCGTTGTGCTTCTTTAGCACTTTTACACGTCAATGCTCTTTGTGTCATATCCTGGTCCAGTCCGTAGGCTGCAATATTAAGAAGTAACCACCCACCGAGCA
>JAYEOF010000215.1:0-5256 GCA_034722695.1 Campylobacterota bacterium | reverse complement strand
TCTGCTGCATCATTTTCACCCAGTGCATAACGAAGCATCATACTAGCACTGGAGATAGTCGCTAACGGGTTAGCAATTCCCTGTCCTGCGATATCCGGTGCTGAACCATGGATAGGTTCAAACAGTCCAACACCTTTGCCCGTACTTGCAGATGGAAGCAGGCCGATAGAACCAGAAAGCATAGATGCTGCATCTGAGAGAATATCACCAAAGATATTACCTGTCAAGATCACATCAAACTGCTTAGGATCACGGATAAGTTGCATTGCGGCATTATCAACATACATATGGGAAAGCTCAACCTCAGGATAGTCTTTAGCAACTTCCTCTACGATCTCTCTCCAAAATTGGCTTACTTCAAGTACATTTGCCTTATCTACAGAACAGATACGTTTATCACGTTTCATAGCAATATCAAATGCTACGATCGCGATACGTTTTACCTCTTCTCTTGTATAGATCATGGTATTGAATGCTTTGTCTTCATGTAGCTCTCTTGGCTGACCAAAGTAGATACCACCTGTAAGTTCACGCACTACCATGATGTCCACACCCTGGATCACTTCAGCTTTAAGACTTGATGCATTTACTAACTCGTCATAGACCATTGCCGGTCTAAGATTTGCAAATGTTCCCATCTCTTTACGCAGACCCAAAAGTCCGGATTCAGGACGTAAATGTCTCTCTAGCGTATCCCATTTTGGTCCACCTATGGCACCAAAAAGAATAGCATCACACTTCTTTACACCTTTAATAGTCTCTTCCGGTAATGGTACACCAGTTTCATCTATCGCTGCTCCACCAAGTAACATCTCTTCATACTTAAGGTTAAACCCCTGTGTCACTGAAACTGCATCAAGGACTTTTATCGCTTCATCAATGATCTCAGGACCGATCCCGTCACCTTTAATTACACCGATTTTATAACTTTTACTCATACTAAGCCTTTTCTGCTATTTCTTTTTTAGCGAACGCTATAAGTCCGCCTGCATCTACCAACTCTTGCATAAACTCAGGGATAGGTGCAAACTTATATGTTTTAGCTTGAGAAACATTTATTACTTCTCCTGCATCCATATCAACTCTTACTATATCACCTTCATTGATCTCTGCCGCTTCTTCAAGCTCAAAGATAGGAAGTCCCATATTAAATGCGTTTCTGTAAAAAATACGTGCAAATGTAGGCGCAATGACTGCAGACACACCTGCTGCTTTAAGTGCTATGGGGGCATGTTCACGACTTGAACCGCAACCAAAGTTTTCACCGGCGACGATGATGTCACCCTCACTCATTTTAGAAACAAACTCAGGGTCTGCATCTTCCATTACATATTTTGCCAATTCAGATGGCTCACTTGTATTAAGATATCTTGCTGCGATGATCAGATCTGTGTCGATATTATCACCAAATTTCCAAACTTTACCTTGCAAAGTATTCCTTCATATAGAGAACTAAATCCTCTTAAAATTTTCGCGATTATAGCTAAAAAAATAAAATTTACCAAATTTCACACTCTTTTCTAATAAAATTTCGGTATAATCCACCTTAATTATATCTGAGGTTTTTCACCTCACACATCAAGGGTTTTTAATGGCAGCAAAAGACAGCATGAAAAATATAGAAGCATTATTTAAGTCTAAGAAAAAAGGTGATGTGGTCACACTTGAAAACATCGCAAAAGAGTTTGGTAAACAACCTACTGCTGCTCAAGCGAAGAAAATATATAAACTCTCATCCGATGCCAAAGTAGAAGTCATCTCTGCTTCTGAGTATGCAAAATTTCTTATAGCCAAAGAAGCTAAAAAGCGAGAAGATGCAAGAAAAAAACTTGCAAATGGTGATACAGAGGATGAATTTGATCTTCATAAAGAGAAAGAACTTTTAGAGTGGAGTCGTTCAGACTCTCCGGTCAGAATGTACCTTCGTGAAATGGGGAAGATCCCTCTTCTCACTAAAGAAGAAGAAGTTGATCTTAGTATGCGTATTGAAGAGGGTGAAGACATTATCATCGATGCTATCTGTTCTGTTCCCTACCTTATAGGATATATCATTAACTATAAAGAACCTTTACTGAACCGTGAAAGACGTGTAAAAGAACTCTTTAAAAGCTTTGAAGATGATAAAGGGGATGCAGATAAAGAAGGGTCTGATGAGACAGAACAAGAAGCAGGTGCACCTAAAGACGATAAAAGGGTCAAGCAGGTTGTAGACAGTTTTAAACAACTTGAAAAGGCTAAAAAAGAGTGGATGAAATCTCGTGATGATCTCGATACATTTATGGAAACAGAAGAAGATCCTGTTAAGATCATCCATGAGCGTCTAAAGATCGCATTTAAAAAAGAGTTACTTAAAGCAGCTCTTCTTAACCTTGGACCAACCTCTAAACTTATCAATGAATTGGTAAAAGCGATGGAAACAGCACTAAAAAGTGATGACAGTTTTGATAAAGAGCTTAAACGCCTAGAGTACAAGCTTCCACTTTTTAACGATACACTCAAAGCAAACCACCAGAAGCTGCTTAATAACATTATCAATATGGACAAAGAAGATATCATTGATGTTGTACCGGAAACTACCATGGTAAGTACTTATGTTGAGATCAAAAAACTTTTTGAGACCAGAGAAGCAAGTAAAGGCGGTTTTGATCTTTCCGAAGAGAAACTTCAAGAGATATTGGGTCAGATACGTCAAGGTAAAGCCAAAAGTGAAGTAGCTAAAACACGTATGGCAAAGTCCAACCTTAGATTGGTTGTATCTATTGCTAAACGTTATACCAACAGAGGACTTCCATTCCTTGACCTTATCCAAGAGGGTAACATCGGTCTTATGAAAGCTGTTGATAAGTTTGAATATGAAAAAGGATACAAATTTTCTACCTATGCGACATGGTGGATACGTCAAGCGATCTCCAGAGCTATTGCAGACCAGGCAAGAACAATTCGTATCCCAATTCACATGATAGAGACGATCAACCGTATCAATAAGATCATCAGAAAGTACCTTCAGGAGACAGGGAAAGAGCCAGATCTTGATACTATCGCTGAAGAAGTAGGTCTCTCTGTAGATAAAGTGAAAAATGTCATCAAGATCACCAAAGAACCAGTAAGTCTTGAAACACCGGTAGGTGATGAGGATGATGGTAGGTTTGGTGACTTCATTGAAGACAAAACGACACTAAGCCCAACAGATGTGGTACTTAAAGATGACCTTAACAACCAGATAGATGATGTACTTGACCAACTCAATGAAAGAGAAAAAGCCGTTATCCGTATGCGTTTTGGTCTTCTTGAAGATGAGAGTGACAGAACCCTTGAAGAGATAGGTAAAGAGCTTTCTGTAACACGTGAGAGAGTAAGACAGATAGAGTCTTCTGCTATCAAAAAGTTGAAACACCCTAAAGTTGGGCGTAAACTGAAAAACTACATAGAGGAATAATACATCTAGGGTCGGTTTACCGACCTTCTATTATACAATACCTCTTTTTTGGTCGGTGAACCGACCCTACAATTCGAGAAAGAAATATTCATGAATCCAACACCCTCTTTTTTCACCCTCATCATCGGCACCGAAATCCTTAACCGCAGAAGAACAGACAAACACTTTGATTTTGTTACCCAGGCTTTGGAAAAAAAAGGTCATAAACTCTCAGGCTCTTTTATCATTGAAGATGATCCTGCCCTTATAGTCCAAACTATCAAATTCATAGCTTCACAACCTAACCCTGTGCTCTTCTCTTTTGGAGGTATAGGTTCTACCCCTGATGACTATACCAGGAAATGTGCGGCTATTGCACTTAAAGATGGCCACCTTCCTATACATCAGGAAGCTAAAAAGATCATTGAGAAAAAACTTGGTTCTGATGCCTACCCATATCCTATCCGTATGGCAGAGCTTCCAAAAGGAGCAAAACTCCTTCATAACCCTGTCAATAAAATGCCTGCTTTCTCTTTAGATGAGCGTTACTTTTTTATGCCGGGTTTTCCTGAAATGAGTCATCCTATGGTAGAAGAGATACTTAAAAAACTTTTACCGGAAAAAAGAGTTTACTATCGTCATACACTCACTGCACATTGTAAAGAGAATGAGTTCATAGAAGTCATGGAAAAGATGCCTAAAGAAGTGGAGTTCTCCTCTCTTCCCAAGCTTTACTCTGATGGATGGAGAGTTTCTATCTCTGTTGCATCACATGATGAAGCATTGGCTTTCCAAGCTTTTCAAATGTATATAGAGGTACTTGAAACTAAAAAAATAGTCTACGGACTTCAAGATGAGAGTAATTAGTTGGGCTATCTCGAAACACTGAAACATCCTGTCATCGGCAGGCTCTCACTCATACAGCTCATCTCCTACTTTGGGACATGGTTTTCACAAGTTGCTATTTTCTCTATGATCGTTGCTTATGGTGCAGATGCGATTACCATCGCTTTTACTGCTGCCATGGCCATGTTGCCTGCTGTTATCCTCGCTCCTCTTATCGGTATTATCATAGACCGTATCGACTTTAAAAAACTCATGATGACCCTTCTGATAGTTGAAATAGTTATGACCCTCAGTTTTCTCTTCATCAACTCCCTAGAGTATGTATGGGTACTGATGATACTTATTTTCATACGATCGGCTGCTGCATCCCTGCTTTTCTCAGCAGAAATGGCACTTTTCCCTAAGATCGTTCAAGGTGAAATGCTTAAAAACACCAATGAAATACACTCTATCATTTGGTCTTTGTCTTATGCTTCAGGTATGGCAGTGGGTGGCATAGCCACTTACTATTTAGGTTATGATACAGCTTTCATCATAGATGCTATTCTCTATAGTATTGCTGTGCTGCTGTTACTCGGACTTAAGCTCTCACTTGAAAAAGCAGTACATGCAGACTCTAACTGGAAAATGTTCAAAGATGGATTTAATTATCTTAGATCAAGAAGAAAGATACTCCACCTTATCTTTCTTCATGCTGCCATAGGACTTACCAGTTTTGATGCACTCATCACACTGCTCTCAGACTTTCAATATAAGGAAGTCATCGCAGTGCCTTTAGCTATAGGATTGATGAATGCAACCAGAGCACTTGGTTTGATGATCGGCCCATTTTTCATAGGTAAAATTATTTCTAAAGATAATTTGCATTACTTTTTCATCTTACAGGGTGCGGCTATTATCTTCTGGTCAACCATGGAATACAATTTCTATTTAGGTCTCTTTGCTCTGTTTGTAACAGGATTTTTCATCACAACGCTTTGGTCATACACTTACCT
>JAYEOF010000214.1:0-5312 GCA_034722695.1 Campylobacterota bacterium | reverse complement strand
TCATCTAACTCTTTAAATGCAAATGCAGAGACCACTTCTTCTACAGTCTCTTCTTGACGTTTCACAAGGCACATCATACCTTCACCCATAAAGTCCATATAATTTTCAAACTTATTCTCCAAGACAACAAAATCTATCCAATCAGTATCAAAAGTTGTTCTATCTTCAGAAAATTGTACCGTTTTCGCTTTTCCATCTTCAAACTCAACAAGTGCCCATGTTTTCATATCAAACAGTGTTGTAATTTTACTCTCTAGTCCATTGTCACACTCTACAGGAATCAAAATAAACATATTAAAGTCCTTTCAGAATTTTTTTAGAGAGTTTTAACTCTTCATTACTCATAACACCAATACCTCTATCTAAAACTTTTTGAGCAATTTCTTTTGCCTCTTTTAAAGAGTGCATCTTGTAAGTTCCACATTGATACTTATTAAGTTCTGGAATATCACTCTGTTTTTTAACATTAAGTACATCTTTCATAGATTGTTTCCAAGCTTTAGCTACTTTTTTCGCAGATGGCGTACCAAGAAGTGACATATAAAATCCTGTACGACATCCCATAGGAGAAAGATCAATGATCTCTACTTTTTTTGAGTTCAAATGATCTCTCATGAAACCTGCAAAAAGATGTTCAAAAGTATGAATCCCTTTTTCCGATAATATCTCTTTATTTGGTACACAAAAACGAAGATCAAACACGGTAATATCATCTCCACTCGGCGAAGACATAGTCTTAGCAACTCTTACTGCCGGTGCGATCATCTTTGTATGGTCAACGGTAAAACTGTCTAATAATGGCATAATAATTTCCTTAGAATTTTTCAAATTATAACGAAATTAGTGAGGAATGAAGAATGAGGAATGAGGAATTATAGAAAAATTGACTTTGTCAATTTGTTTTATTTAAAAAGTAACAAGTTTTTAATAAAATTTTGAATTCATACAAAAGTTCAAATTTGGTTCATATTTGTTTGAACTGAGTTTTTGGAGAGAGGGAGCATACATCGGTATGTGACCGAACGGAAAAAGTTCCGTTCAGACGAAGATGTGCCGAAGTTGAGCTTTTAGACTCTTGCTTCTTCACGACGCTGTAACATAGTCCAATGCTCATCAATACCTTGTTGGATCTCATCAATTACATGACGATACTCAGGCTTGAACAAGTGTTTATAACGACCCTGAGCTCCAAGATAATCTTCTACTTTAAGAATATTTTTTGGTCTGTAAAGAATATTAAGCTCATGAGAGTCAATAATTTCATAGATCGGGAACATCAATGAATCTGTTGCCAAGTCTGTAATGTTGATCGTATCTTTTGGATCGAATCTCCACTCTGTACAACATGGTGAAACCGTGTTAATGAAACAAGGACCTTCTGTTTCCAGTGCTTTTTGGAAACCTTTTGCCATTGACTTCCATTTGTTTGGAGCCAACTGAGCAACATAAGGAGAACCATGTGCAGCCATAATAGCCATAATGTCTTTTTTCTTCTCTTTCTTACCGTAAGAGTGAGTACCTGCAACAGATGTTGAAGTTGTTGCACCAATAGGTGTTGCTGACGATCTTTGTCCACCTGTATTTGCATAGTTTTCGTTATCTAGACAAATGTATGTAAAGTCATGACCTCTTTCCATCGCACCTGATAACCATTGGAAACCGATATCAAAAGTAGAACCGTCACCACCGAATGCAACAAATTTAACTGGTGCATCATTGTCTTTAAGTGTACCTTTTTTCTTTCTTACTTTGTGCATTACTTCTGCACCTGTAACCGCTGTTGCCGCATTTTCAAACCCAATATGGATCCAAGATGTATCCCATGATGTAAATGGATATACCGCTGTAGATACTTCCAGACAACCTGTATTTGCCGAAATAACAAGGTTATCATCAGTACAGTTCATAAGCTCTCTAACGATCATAGAGTGAGCACAACCAGGGCAAAGTGTGTGTGCACCTTCAAATCTGTCGTTGTTTGTAGAAAATTCTTTTAAGTTCTTTATTGATGTAATTGCCATAATTAACCTCTTTTCGTTTGGAAGTATCCAAGTTTAGGACCTCTAAGTCCTGAGAATTGTTGGATATCTGTTGTTATATGTCCAGCATCGGCATGTGCCTGCTGCTCTGTAAATATTCTTTTTGCTTCATCAATAGAGAAGTCACGTCCACCAAGTCCATAAATAAAGTTAGTAACCAGTGGTCTATTTGCTGTAGTATAGAGTGCTGCAGATACTTCATTATAGAATGCTCCCATAGCTCCACCAGGACTTGAACGGTCAGTTACGGCAACACATTTAGTGTTCCCTAATGCATCTCTTACTTGATCATAAGGGAAAGGTCTGAAACATCTAATAGCAACAACACCTGCTTTGATCCCTGTCTCTTTTCTGAGCTCTTCAGCTGCTACTCTTGCAGTTTCAACTGTTGTACCAAGTGCAACAATAGCAACATCTGCATCTTCCATTAAATAAGACTCTACTCTGTTGTACTCTCTACCTGTAAGCTTTTCAAACTCAGCAAATACTTCATCAATAACAGGACGGGAGTCCATTATTGCTTTATGCTGTTTAGCTTTATGCTCAAAGTGCCAATCTTCTTCTGTCTGTGCACCATAAGTTACAGGTCTGGAGAAGTCAAGCATGTCATCTACAGGTACGATCTCACCTATAAATTTAATTGCTGCTTCATCTGTTAACGGGTAACAGTTCTGTGCTGTATGTGAAGTAATAAAACCATCCTGGTGAACCATTACCGGAAGTCTTACATCATGGTTTTCAGCGATCTTAAATGCACAAAGTGCAAGGTCATACGCCTCTTGTGCATTAAATGCGCCAAACTGGATCCAACCTGAATCACGTCCTAAATACATATCTGCATGATCACCACGTACATTCAGTGGAGAAGCCAATGCTCTATTTACTACGTTAAGTACGATAGGAAGTCTCATACCAGATGCCTGGTAAAGTACCTCTGCCATCAGTGCAAAACCTTGTGAGGATGTTGCCGTAGAAACACGTCCACCTGATGCAGAAGCACCAATACATCCTGACATTGCAGCATGCTCAGACTCAACCATAACGAATTCACCGTCAATGTAACCATTACCTACGTACGAACCATAGTTTTCAACGATTGGTGTTGAAGGGGTAATAGGATATGCCACAACAACATCTACTTGTGCTTGTCTTAGTGCCTGAGAAGCTGCAAAGTTACCATCCCAAACTTCTCTTTCATTTAAATCATATTTTACTGCCATAGTATTTCCTTACTTCGTTTCTTTTTTCTTTTTTTCCGGCCATTGAGACAATGCTGTCTCGATGTCATCATTCTCGTTAAACATCAAAAGTGACTTTGGATTTGTAGGACATACTTCCACACAAACTTCACACCCTTTACAGTGATCGTAGTCAATCCCTAACATTTGCTTATCTCTTGATAAAATAGATGAATCAGGACACCATACCCAACAGTTCTGACAGTCAATACATACATCAATGTTAAACACTGGTTTTTGAACTCTCCAAGATGCAACTGTTGCTGTGTATGAGTTAAATCCAGAATAGTTTCTCTCTTCTGATTTCATGTTGGCAATACCTGTTGCATCACCATCAAATGAAGGAAGTACAGAACCTTGCTGTACTTCATCCCAACCAAGAAGGTCAAAACCTGCTTCAAGTTGACTTTTACCTCTGTTATCATTTGCCAATAAATTTAAATCTTGCATTTTACTTCCTCTCTACTTAACTTCGTTGTATGCTCTGGTAATCGCATCCATGTTTGCATCAATGATCTTTTGTGGGAACTTTGCAAGTACCCTCTTCATATTTTCCAGGAAATAATCCAATTCGAACATACCTGAAATTTTAACAAACGCTCCAAGCATAGGTGAGTTTGGCATTGATCTTCCGATCGTACTCAAAGAGATCTCTATACAATCCACAACATAAACTCTATCTTCTTTTCCATGAAGTGCCGGGATACCAGCAATTAACTCTTCTTTTGAAAGGTGTGTTGTAATGATGTATTTTGTTTCATCTTTTTCATTTACTTCAATATTATCTGTAAATGCCAATGCAGGGTCAATTACCAAGACAAAGTCCGGGTGCATAAATTTTGCATGGTTAAAAATTTGCTCATCTGAAATTCTATTATATGCTCTCAGTGCAGCCCCTCTTTTTGCAGAACCATATAGTGCAAAGGCCTGTACTTCTTTTCCTGTTGTTGCAACAACATCGCCTAGACCTTTAGCACCAGATACCGCACCTTGACCAGCACGGCTGTGCCATCTAATTTCTGTCATAATTTCTCCTATCAAATATATTGTAATAAGCCTATTGTAATGCTAGCACTCTTAAAAGGTGCTTGGAATTACAATTTTTTAATCTGACGTTATAAAAGTGATTGCTTCTAACGCATTTTTATGAATATTTTCTGTACATTGACTCAATACTTCTTCTGTTCCATATCCACAGGTTACAGCGATCGGTTCTACACCTGCAGCTTTAGCAGCATGCATATCCATACAGGTATCACCTACCATCCAACACTTATTTGTATCACTTTGTAACTTTAACAAAGCTTTATGTACCGGTTCCGGATGCGGCTTAGGATTTTCTACATCTTCTCTACCCACAAGTACCTCAAAATAGTCCATTAATCCCATATGCTCCAGAAGTTCTATAGAATATTTAGCTGTTTTTGTGGTAACCACACCCAATGTTGCATGTTTACTTGCAAGTTCTACTGCTTCTCTTGCCTGTGGTAACAGTACGGTTTTTGCACAGCTAATCTTTCTATAGTGCATTTTATAGGCACGGACATAATCCCATACCTTAGCTTCTTCTACACCAAGTATTTCAAACATTGCATCCAGAGGATGTCCTATCTCAGCTTTGATCAGTTCATCGGCCGGTACTTCTGCTTCAAAGGTTTTATATGCAACGTTGAAACTTTCAAGTATAGCCTCTGTTGAGTCAATGAGTGTTCCGTCTAAATCAAATAGTATTATCATTTTCTTCTTCTTTATTCGTATTTGGTAACTTAGGTGCTGCTGCCAACAAAGTCTTCGTATATTTCTCTTGAGGATTTTCCATCACATCCACCACTGAACCCTGCTCAACTATTTTCCCCTCTTTCATCACAGCCACCTCATCAGCGATAGTAGGAACAATAGAGAGATCATGAGTGATAAACAGATAAGATACTCCAGACTCCTGTTGCAGTTTTTTAAGCAGTGTAAGTACTTGTGCACGCACAGTAACATCAAGTGCCGATGTAGGCTCATCACAAATGATAAGTTCAGGCTCTAC
>JAYEOF010000213.1:0-5318 GCA_034722695.1 Campylobacterota bacterium | reverse complement strand
TCAATGCTCAAAGCAAATTGTTTAGAGTCTGTTGCCATAAGCAGTTGCAGCAGGGATTTCTCATCTTTACAGGCCTCTATCTTCTCTTTGAGTGGATGGGATGTATGTGCGCTGCTCTTTCTCTTCCATTTTAAGGTGATAGCTGTCAAGTACCCTGCAGCAAAAACCACAAGGTAGGAGAGCAAAGTTATAAGTATGGTGGTAGGCCAAGACAAGTCACTCTCTAAAGGTTTGGGACTGTCTATTTTGTCAACCAAACTCTTGACATCTACTTTTTGGATGTCAAAATGTTGTTTTGGCAGAGTCAGTTCGTAACTTTTTTTAGTTTTAGGGTTAAATGCCTTGATCACCACAGGGTTAAGATCAAAACTCTTAAAGTGAGAAAGTGCCATAGGGTAGCTAACAGTGCTGCTTGTCCCTTGGGAACTGTTGACAGACTTGACGATAGGTTTCTCTTTAAAAAGAGTGAAGTGGTTATTTTCAGCCAATAGATCCTCTAACAGTGGCGGATAGCCGGAACCTTTAATGGTCACTTGAAAAGGCAGAGGCTCATAGGCTTTTGCTTTGTTTGTTTTGAGGCTGTGTGTCAAGCTGAAGTCACCAACCAGAGAGGTACCTTTCGGCAGTGCTTTTATCTTAAGTGTAAGTGGTGGCAGATCGATCTGGGTATCGACCGTGGTTAGCCCTTTGACATTGTCTCTGTCCCCCGAAAAGCTGTAAGCAAGATTTTCTTCCGTAGTGGTTTTTTGTATCAGGTCAAAATGAAGTTGTGTCTCCCCTGCACGAAGAGGGTAGATAAGATACTCATAGTGTACCTTTGCAGCGATATTCTCACCGGTTTCCTCAACATTAAGACGATGAAATTCATAATCAGGGCTTTTCTTGAGTTCAAAATGGAAAAAGAGTACTTTGTTTGTATTGGTTTGTTCCAGATCAAGTGTCATGACAACAGCTTCTTTGACATAAGGAGATGTATTGCTCAGGCTAAAGTGATATTTGAAATCTTCTGCACCAAGCCAAAGAGTACACAACAAAACAAGAAGTATTTTACCAAGGCTGTTTTTCACGTATATATCCTTTGTTTATAAGTTCATAGACTTTAGAGCTAAGAGGTTGCTTCTCTTGTTTTGGATCAAGTATCAATTTACTTTTTTCCTGCTCTTTGGTATTGCTCTTTTCTCCGCCTTCACCACTTCCGGAGCTAGGCTCGTCCTCATTTCTAGTCTCTTCTTCGTTCCCCTCTTGCTGTTGGCTTTTAGAACTGTCACTGCTTTGTGATTTAGGGTGGGCAATACCAAGTTCAGCATTTTTCTTATCTGCTAAAAGTGCTACCAGTATTAGATTTGCTTTAGCATCCTTATCATCACCTAATTGTAAAGCCTTAGTATAGTACATCTTGGCTTTCCCATACGCCTCCTGTTTGGCATAACAGTTTGCAATGTTGTAGTAGAGTTTCTGTTTGATCAGGGGTGAAGTAGAACGAATGGAGAGGTAGTTCTTTAACGCTTTTTTATAGTTACCTTGTCTGTAATACGTATTGGCCAGAGCAAACCGGCTTTGCAAGGAGTGGGTATCCAGTTGGGTAAGATGGGTGACTGTAGCATTATACTCTTCATTCTGATACGACTGATAGGCTTTGTCGAGATAGTAGTTGTCCAAGGAAGAAGCTTCAGCAGATATACCCAACAGCGTAAATGTGAGTAGAAGAAACTTCACAGCACGTGTGTGCAGCATCAAAAAAAGTACGAGTGCAAAGAGTAAAGGTATCTGGTAGAGTTCAATGTATCTATGTTGCTTCTTGGTGATGAGTTCTCCCCTCTGATCGTCCATCTCAAGTGCATCGTAGAGTGCTTGAGCAGTTGATGCAGGTGTAGAAGAAGCAGTCATATACGTGCCACCTGTTTGTGAAGCCAATGTTTTCAAGAGAGGATTGATACGTGAGATGATGAGGTGATGCTCCTTGTCTTTGAGTAGTGATCCGTCAGCATTTTCTATAGTGGTGCCTTGTCTGCTCCCTAAGCCCAGAATGGTTAAAGAGATGTTGGCATTCTGTATGATAGTGCTAAGTTTTTCTGGGTCAGTTTCTTCTCCCCCATCTGTGATGAGTATGAGGTTTTTCTGCTCACTTCTTTTATGGCTGTTGATGGAAGCAACTTTCTTAAAAAGTTTCTCCAAAGATGTCCCTTTGGTAAGTATATACTCCAGGTTGAGACTCTCCAGTGCTATGGAGATAAGCCTGTGATCTGTAGTGGGAGGAGAGAGAAGCAGAGGGTTACTCGTAAAGGCAATGAGCATGATGTTATCTGTCGGGTTGGAAGCCAAAAGTGCATGGGCAGTCTCTTTGGCAAAGGTGTAGCGGTCAGGTTTGATATCTTTTGCTTTCATAGAGTGTGAGACATCCAGTGCGATGATGAACTCTTTTGCCTCTATGGGACTCTCTTCTATCCCCTGTTTAATGACAGGGCGACCCAGTGCCAACACAAGCAGCATCAAGATGATAAGATGGCCGGTCTCAGCTATCTTTTTTTCTCTAGTCCAAAAAAGCAGAGAGAGAGGGATAAGTAACCATAAGAAACCGGGGTAGAGGATACTCATGCTTTTCCTCCCGTAAGTATCTCTCTTTTTGGGTAGAGTACCCAGAGCAGGAGAAGTACAAACACAAGACCTAAAGGAAAAAGAATAAGTAACTTTTGGTTCAGGTAATTTTCACTTCGTATGGGGCTTGGTTCAAGTGTCTCTATCTCTTCATAGACTTTTGCAAGTTCAGATGCCGAAGATGCAGTATAACTCTTTGCTCCGCTCTCTTTGGCAATGGTCTCCAGGAGAGCCACATCATAGTCTGACTTTTTCCCGATCCCTATGGTATAGATCTTGATACCCAGGGTTTTAGCTTTAGCCACAGCAGCAGAGGGGGAAGTCCTGCCGGCATTGTGATACCCGTCAGTAAGTAGAATAATGGCTTTGTTTTTTGCTTCCCCGTAAGAGAGTGTATGCATAGACTGCATAAGTGCATCTCCGATGGCGGTGCTCTCTCCTGCCAGACCGACTGTTGTCATTTCAAGCAAGTAGCTCAGTGCTTCCAGATCATAAGTAAGGGGTGAAGCAGTATAGGCAAAGGTACCAAAGACAACCACCCCCATATTGTCATCAAAACGTTTTTCTGTAAATTCCTTGGAAAGTTCGACTGTTGTCTCATACTTGTTTTTAAATCTCTCTTTCCCGTCAAAGCCGCTCTGCGCCATAGAACCGCTCGCATCGATAGCCAAGATGAGGTCTCGACCTTTCTTGTGTTGGTTACTGGAAGCATCATAGACAAAAGGTTTAGCCAGTGCAAACACCATGAGAGTGAAGAGTATCATTTTAAGCCATGGTTCCCAGCTCAGTAAAGGGCTCTGTTTCTTGACCCACTCCAGTTTAGGGAAGTAGTAGGTCTTACTATACTGTTTACACCATAGAAAGCAAGGCAGCAGAAGCAATAAGAGCAGAAAATAAGGTGAACCAAATGTAAAATGCATAGAGAGATTTTAGCATAAAAAATGATTATTGTAAAAATATTTGATATACTATTGGTAAAAAAATTAATGGATAAGTATAGATGATAAAATTGAGAAATAGGGTAGTGAATTCAGTACTGAGTATAGGGGTTTTTTCTCTGTTGTTGTTTAGCCCAAAGGCTGTGGCGAAAATAGGCAGTTTGGAATTCCAGGAGCATGCTTCAGAACTGATGGTAAATGCACTTCAGACGCAACCAAAACAGAGTTTTTTGAGAAAACTCTACTCACGTGTGCTTTTTGTACCGGTTTGGATGCATGAAAGTTCACTTTCCAGCGCAGCAAAAGAACTTTTTTCACATATCCAAAATGATGGAACACTCAATAAAAATGGTCAACTCTATAAAGATGCTTTGTTTTTGGAAGAGGAAGCTCAAAGCGTATATGCAAACAGTGGAACATTTTCAGAAAAGATAAATCTTGAATTTAAAATCTCCCAATTGTATAAAGCCTATACGGATTATACTTATTTTGGAAGTATCAATTGGGGTGCATTTCAAGCAAGGATCTCAAACCTTATGGTCAACGGGGTAAGTACTGAATGGGTACTGCATAGACCAGATGCAGACCCTATCGGGATGGTAGAAAATGCTGCACTTGGTCAAAGTTTAAAACAACAGCTTCAGTCTGCAATACCGGAAGCGTATCACTATAAATCATTACAACAAGAGTTAAAAAAATACATGGCCATCCGAAATGATGGTGGCTGGGAGAGAGTGATCCTTAACGGGAGACTAAACCCGGGGAAAAGTGGACAAGGTGTTGCCTCACTTCGGGAAAGACTACTTGTGACGAGGGATTATATTCCTTGTGATGAGAGTAATGAAGATCTTGTGTATGATACGTGTCTGCAGGAAGCAGTGAAACGATTTCAAGCACGTAATGGTCTTGCAACAGATGGTGTTGTAGGCCCGGGAACACTGCGTGTTCTCAATAAAAGTGTAGATGAACGTATCACCACCATCCGCCTGAACCTGGATCGTCTCAAATGGCTGAATGAGCGACAGAGTAAGAGACATGTTATTATTAATATCCCGGATTTCCACCTCTATTTTGAGGAGGATGGAGCCATGATACAGACGATGAGAGTTATTACGGGAACACCAAAGCATCCTACCCCTATCTTCAGTGATCTGGTAGAGTATATTGTGCTCAACCCTTATTGGAATATTCCTAAGAGTATTATTCAAAAAGAGATGATCCCCAAGTTGCTGCGTAATCCAAATGCAATGGCAAAACAGAATATCGAGATCTATAACGGATGGAGTAAAGATGCAGAAAAGGTCAACCCGGCTTCTGTGGACTGGAATAAATACCGTTACAGTAAACATATGCCGTACCGTTTTGCACAGACCCCGGGAACCCATAATGCTTTGGGGAAAGTGAAGTTTCTGTTTCCAAACAGGTTTTCGGTCTACATGCATGATACACCGACAAAACATCTTTTTAAGAAAAATAAAAGAGCATTCAGTCATGGGTGTATTCGCTTACAACAACCACGAGAACTGCTGGAAACATTTACTACATTTAACAACAATATGAACTTTGAAGAAGCACAAGAAACGCTTGAGGGGAAAAAGAAAAAATATTTTAATCTTAAAGAAAAAGTACCGGTGGATGTTATTTATTTGACTGCATGGGTAGACTATGACGGAAAGTTGCAGTTTCGCAACGATGTATACGGCTACGATAAGATGCAGTTGAAATCATTTAGAAAATGGTGAGAACCGTTAAGCAAACGACAATAGTTTGTCGTTTGTAGGTTCG
>JAYEOF010000212.1:0-5322 GCA_034722695.1 Campylobacterota bacterium | reverse complement strand
ACCAAAAATAGAATATCCTACCAACTGGGGATTCAAACTCATAGGTAGAGATAAAGAGGCCCTTCTTGCATGTATCAAAGAAGCTATGGGGAAAAAAGAACACCTCTGCTCTCTAGGCAATGCTTCAAGAACAGGTAAATTTCGAACCTATAATGCTAGTTGCATTGTAGACAGTGAAGAAGAGAGAAACAAAATCTTCAAATATTTTGAAGAGCATGATGATGTGGATATGGTGATCTAATAGCCTTCAAAATATATTCTTGAAAGCTAAAGTTTTATTTGATGCAATCACTATACAATAATTTTGGAAAGATTCAATAATATTGCTGTACCTTGATCCTCTTTACTTTTTACTTTTATAGGTACACGTAATTCATCACAAAGTTTTTTAACAATATGTAATCCTATACCTATCCCCCTGTCTTGCTCTTTATAATATCTGTCAAATACCCTTGAGGGGTTTTTAATCCCTTTTCCTGTATCGCTAATAGACAGATAACTATCATTTAATGTAATGGAGACCTGTCCATTGGCAATATTATATTTACCTGCATTGCTCAATAGATTATCCAGAATACGAGTGAATGCATCTTTATTGGTTTCAAGCACTGTTTTACCTAAAGCGATAGTGTAAACAATATCAGGATAGAGGATCTTAAAATAATGTATACGATCTTCTGCCAACTCTTTTAAACTAAATAATTCAGACTGAGTAGGAATACCTTTTAGAAATATCTGTAAATTATTTTGTAGAGACAAAATAGTTTCAATATTATTTTCGAGTCTTTGAATTTTTTGATTCTCTCCTATTTCTCGCTTAAAGAGCTTTAAATTAATACGCATAGAGCTGATGGGCGTATTAAAATCATGTAAAATATCTTTCACGAACTCTTCATTAAGACGAAGTGCTTTACGAAGAGGCATTAATGCATAATAAGCAAAAAGGAAAGAGACAAGAGCCGCCAAAAGGGAATAGAGTAAAAACTTACGGTAAGTCTTCTCTTCTAATTTTTGAATCCTGGGAAGATAACTTGCTTGGGGGTAGACCACTTTCATCAAGTATTTATTCGCCGTCGGCACTTTAAAGTAGCTATAAAAATCACCATCTTTGTAAAGTATATTTTTTTCTTTATTGTCAGCTTTCTCAACAAAATCTGTCTTTAGTCCCTCACACTGTAGAGTATACGCACAAAGTTGCATCTCTACCTGTATCTTCTCCTCTACTCCAGCTTTTCTCTCTTGTAATTCATGCCAAAAATTAATCGCCAGCAGTACTTCCAAAAGTATAAAAAAAATAAAAAAACTTTTAAGAAGTGACTCTAGCTCATATGTTTTCAATCATATACCCCTGGCCTCTTATATTTTTTATCTCGATCCCCAATTTGTTTTTGATCTTGGCAAGATTTACACGCAAGGCATTTGCAGAGGGTTGTTCTAAAAAATCCATCAAGGTATAACTGTCCACTATCTTATTTTGCTGTACCATAAGTTCATGAAAAATATTTTGCTGTACCTCACCCAAACCTATTGTTTGTGACCCTTTTTGTATCATTTTTGTTACAGGATCATAACATATATCTTTGTGGTACAGTAGGTTATCTTCTTGCTGATATTTACTTTTGATACGTATAACCAACTCTTCTGGATCAAAAGGTTTTTTGATGTAATCTTCTGCTCCCATCTCAAATCCTTTTGAAATAGAGTTTATATCAGTGAGCGCGGTAATATAGATAGCAGGTGTTTCATCATTGGTTTCTCTAAGAGAAGAGAGGACATCAAAACCATCTACTTCAGGTACATTGACATCTAAGATATAGAGGTCATACTTTTTGTCAAAAGTCAGGTCAAAAACCTCAGGTCCCCGATGTGCCACGTCAACATTATATCCCTCAAGCTCTAAAAATTCTCTAAGGCTATCGCATAAAATCCTGTCATCTTCAAGTAATAGTATATTCATCATATATTAGTATACATAGAAAATATTAACAAAGTATTTCCTATGTGTATCTATTTCTTCTTTTTTGGAGATTTCAATACAAAAAAGAATACTACCAAGATCACTGCATAGATGACATAATAATAGATATTATCGCTCTGTGGCATCAGCTTACCTCCATAATTACATCACCGCTTTTAACGATATTTAATTTTTTTTCTATATTTTTCACATCACTCTCATCAGAAATGATAATAGGTGTGACAATATCTTTAGCATGCTCACGTAAAGCATCTAAGTCTACACGTATGATTTCATCACCACAAACAACTGTATCTCCCTCTTTGGCAAGACGTTCAAATCCTGCTCCGTTCAGATCTACAGTATCCAGACCTATGTGTACCATCACCTCTAAGTCTTTACTGCTTCTGATACTGTATGCATGGTTCGTAGAAAATATTTTTGTAATGGTTCCATCTATGGGAGCTGTAAAAATATTTGATACAGGGATAATAGCCACCCCGTCTCCTACAAGTTTTTTGGAAAAAACTTCATCATTCACACTTTCAAGTGCTACTATCTTACCATCTGCCGGTGCTTTTACTTCTCTTACTTTTCTTTTTAAAAATCCAAACATTTTTATCCTTTGCTTCCTTGACTTTGATATTTGACTTCACCACCAACAATGGTTGATATGATACTAAAATTTTCATCAAAGATGACTATATCAGCATCATACCCCTCTTTAAGTTCACCCTTTTTTAACCCTAGTTTTTGTGCAGGTATTTTTGTTACGGTATTAACAGCTTCGACAACTGTCATAGAGGTGACAGTTGTCATATTTTTAAGTGCAACATTAAGCTTAAGTACAGATCCTGCAAGTGTACCGTCTTCAAGCACTGCCTGACTTCCCTCTACCACTACTTTACGTCCGCCCAGATCATAAGTACCACATTTCATACATCCTGCACGCATGGCATCGGTGATGAGTACCAGTTTATCTTTCTTTACCTGATGCACAAGTTCCAATGCAGAAGAATGTGTATGAACAAGATCAGCAATGATATCACAGGTTACCTCTGAGTCAAAAACTGCTCCGACTATGCCAGGTTCTCTATGATGATAAGGGTTCATTGCATTAAAAAGATGGGTTGAGTGAGAAACACCCCAGGAAAAACTCTCTTTGGTTTTTTCATAACTTGCATCACTGTGTCCGATACTTAAAATAACATGAGGGTACCGTTCTGACAAGTGTTTTATAAAAGATTCAGCTCCCTCCACTTCAGGAGCAAGTGTGATCATCTTTACCTCATTCATATACTCTTTGATCAATGCCATATTAGGTGATTGTATATATGCTTTATCTTGAGCACCATGCTTAGAAGCATTGATAAAAGGCCCTTCAAGATGAACCCCCAGTATCTGTGCACCGGTAACATTTTTACCATAAAGTTGAATGTTTTGTAAAGCATTGTCAATATGTACTTTGGACATGGTCATAGTCGTTGGTAAAAAAGAAGACGTACCTGTTTGAAGCAAGACCGAAGAGATCACTTCTAATGCTTCGGGAGTTGCATCCATCACATCTGCACCCCCAGACCCATGGATATGCAGATCAATAAATCCTGCACTTACATAGTTGCCTTTAGCATCTATGATCTCAATATTATCACTGTCTGAGACGATCACATCTTCTACCATATCAATGATCTTAGTATCAAATAAAAGTATCTTATCCTCTACGATCTCATCACCAAGTATGACTTTAGCATTGAGAATAGCTGTCATCTTGCTAGGCATCTTCTCTTAATTCTTCTTTGAGCACACGTTTCAGTACTTTACCTGTAGCATTTTTAGGAAGCTCGTCAATGAAATGAATATGTTTTGGTACCTTATAATTCGCAAGATGTTCACGCAGATACTTTTTAAGTGCAGGTTCATCTACACTCTCTACACCTTCATCAAGTTCTACATAGGCTATAGGAACCTCTCCACTATTCTCATCAACGATACCGATCACTGCTGATGCCCCTACACCATCAAAGACATCTAGAACCTCTTCTATTTCACGAGGGTAGATATTGATACCTTTAGAGATGATAAGGTCTTTTTTTCTATCTACGATAAACAGGAAATCTTCATCATCCATGTATCCCATATCACCCGTGAGTAACCAACCATTGACGATCGTCTCATCTGTTGCTTCAGGGCGCCCAAGATACCCTTGCATAACATTATCACCTGTTACAATGATATCACCTATGCCTCCACGCGGAAGCTCATTCATATCAGCATCTACCACTTTCATTTCGTAGCCATGCAGTGCTGTTCCTACGGAACCGGCTTTCTGCTTTTTAAAGGTGTTCATACATACTGCCGGACTTGCTTCACTTAGCCCATACCCTTCAAGCAGTGTTGCACGTTTAAACTTCTTTGACATAGCATCAAGTGTTTTAGGCTGCAAAGCTGCTGCTCCTGAAATGAATGCACGAAGACTGTTGAACCACATAAAGTACCAGGGAAGCTTTGCTTTAGCCAAGGCATTATACACATCAGGGATCCCAAAGAAAAGTGTCACACGTTTTGTCAATGTCTGTTTAAAGATATTTGAGAATGGTTTCAATGATTTTATAATGACGATACTCATCCCCACATGCATAGGAAGCATCACACCGATAGAAAAAGTAAAAGAGTGGAACATCGGTAAAAAGACAATACCCCTATCTTTAGGTTTTACCTTGATCGTCATCGCTCCGGACATCGCATTGGAGAAGATATTTTTATAACTTAACATTGCCCCTTTAGGCTTACCTGTCGTTCCTGAGGTGTAGATGATCACTGCTGTATCATCCAATGCTCTTTGTGTATGTTCCACAGTAGCACCGGATTTAAGCGCTTCTTCAAAAGAGTGATGCAGCTCACCTTCTGCCAAACCGTCACCTTCCCACAAGATGAACTGACAAAGAGAACTTGCTTTAGAGCTGTTTGCTACTTTATCGTGTATGGTAGATGCCACCAATACCGAACTGCCACTGTCTTCCAGGATATAGCTTAACTCTTCCTCTTTTAAAAAGGTATTCACAGGTACGAGAATAGCCCCTAACTTTGAAGCAGCAAAGATCGTATAGATAAATTCGGGAGAGTTTCGTAAAAAGAGTGCGATCTTATCGCCCTCTTTTATACCTTGTTGCGCTAAATATCCGGCAAGTTGATCTACCTTTTCTAAAATATCACCATAAGTGATCTTCTCATTATCGACCAGAAGTGCAACTTTTGATCTACGCTTCTTTGCCTGAAAAGTGATGAGTTCATAAAAGTTGTTAAACTGATACTCCATCTTAGAACTCGTATGCCATACCTATAGTGGTTAAGAATGCTCCACCTTC
>JAYEOF010000211.1:0-19147 GCA_034722695.1 Campylobacterota bacterium | reverse complement strand
TGGGTTTACTCTTTGGCACTTATGACTAAAGATCTTATCTTTAAGTTTGTGTTGAAAAAAAAGTATTGTGATATTAATTCAGATTGTAATACTACAAACGAAAAAAAATAATCATTATTCTGTAGCGCGGGCATTCTTGCCCACGAACAATTGTTTATAATTGATATTCTTATTTTATTGTATTCTTCGTGGGCAGGAATGCCCACGCTACACAATTTATAGTAATTAAAATACAATCTACTAACCCTTTATTATCCCCAATTTGCTATAATCAAATAATTCTACAAAAACAAGGCAATAATTATGGTTGGAATATTTGACAGTAAAATAGAAATAGCAGAAGCGAAGATCTTTTTTGGTTCAACTGAGGACAATAAAGAAGAGCAGCAGGAACGTAAGAGCCCTTTTGACGGTTCTGTAGTAAGTACTGCTCCTCTATGTGATGCGGATGATACGAGAAAAGCACTCTCTATCGCAAAAGCAGCGGCAAAAGCAGCAGGAAAAACACCTTTGTCTCAGCGTATTTTATGGCTTGAAGACGTAGCCGAAAAATTGACTCAGGAGAGGGAAGCATTTGCACTTATACTTGCTAAAGAGGTGGCAAAACCTATTGCTTTTTCTCGTATTGAAGTAGACAGATGTGTAGAAACCATCAAGCTTACAGTTCTTGAACTTGCAAATCTTTCGGGTGAAACTATCCCTACCGATATCATGCCAAGCGGTAAACAAACATTGGCTTACTATAGACGTGAAGCTGTAGGTGTTGTGGCATGTATCACACCTTTTAACTTTCCACTTAATCTTGTAGCACATAAGATAGCACCAGCCCTGGGTGCAGGTAACACGGTTGTCCTTAAACCTACACCCGAAGCGCCGATGACAGCGTATATGTTGGCTAAACTTTTTGTTGACTCTGAGTTTGCTACAAAAGATGCACTCTCTGTTGTCTATGGCGATGCAGAAGTGGGTTCAACTTTGGTGAAAAGTCCTATCCCGAGAGTGATCAGTTTTACAGGTTCTGTACCGGTGGGGAATATTATCATGTCTCAGGCGGGTATCAAAAAGGTAAGTTTAGAGCTGGGTGGTAATGCAGCGACATATATAGACAAAAGTGCAGACTTGGCTACAGCAGCAGCCCGTTGTGCTTTTGGTGCTTTCTATAACTCCGGGCAAGTATGTATCTCTCTGCAGCGTATTTATGTTAATGAAGAGGTCTATGAAGAGTTTGCAGAGCTTATTGCCAAAGAGACCAATAAGCTTAAAGTGGGTTCCCCGTATGAAGATGATACTTTTATGGGTCCACTCATTGATGATGAAGCAAGAGATCGTACTAAAAGCTGGATCGCTTCTGCTAAAAATGAAGGTGCAAGGGTCATTTCCGGTGGGGATGAAATAGAGGGTATTTTCCCTCCGACTGTGATGGCAGATGTAACAGATGAGATGAAAATTATCTGTGAAGAGGTTTTTGCTCCTATCGTCTCTTTGGTAGCTGTGCCTGGCTATGAAACAGCTATAGAGAAGATGAATGACTCTCCTTTTGGTTTGCAGTTCTCTATTTTTACCAATGACTTGAAAATGACTCAAAACTTTATAGAAGATGCCCAGTGTGGCGGTGTGGTGATCAATGATATTCCAACCTTGCGTTTTGATGTACAGCCTTATGGGGGCTCAAAACTCTCCGGCGTAGGAAGAGAAGGACCGAAGTGGGCACTTGAAGAGTTCACAGAGATAAAATCTATAGTTATATGCTAGATCTATGTAGCGTGGGCATTTATCGAAGTGTATGCCTTTGGCACTGCCCACGCTACACACAGGTTATTTAATAAGATAAATATGAGGATATAAAATGGATTATATGTTTCAAGCAGGGTTTTTAGGGACAAGAGCACCATTCTTTATGGATTTTGTAACACTTATCGTTGCTCTTTTACCTCTTTTGGTTGGTATTGCCATCTCTTTTGCAAGAAAACAAAAGTATGAATTGCACGGTATCGTTCAGATACTTATTTTTGTTGTTTCCGTTATTATTGTGAGTTATTTTGAATATGGTGTACGCTTGGGCGGTGGCTATGAAGCTTTTGTGCAAAATACCCATGTTTCACACGATTATCTGTTTGTTGTACTCATGATACATATTGTCATCTCAGTCATTACACTGGGCGTATGGGCAAGTACGATCTTTCATGCAAGAAGAGACAGTAAAAGAGGAGGCATACTGCCCGGTACCCATTCTTTGTCACATAAAAAAGCAGGCTTACGTACCTTTGTAGGTATTGTACTTACTTCACTTACGGGGATATGGGTCTATCTGCTACTATTTGTATTTTAAATGAAAAAAGTCGCTATCTCAGCCTGTCTTATAGGTGAAAAGTGTCGTTATGATGCAACGGATAACCATGATATAGAATTAATGGCTAAGTTAGAGAGTTATGAGCTCATCCCCTTTTGTCCTGAAGACCATGCTTTTGGTTCTCCTCGTCCAACGATGGATCTGATCCAAACCCAACTAGGTATAAAAGCGCTCTCCAATAGTACAGGAGATGATCTTTCTACGCCGGTAGAACAATATGCAAGAGATTTTTTTGATGAACATACAGACATAGACCTGTTTATAGGAAAAGACAGAAGTCCAAGTTGTGGAGTCTGTTCTGCTAAGCTCTATGATCAGGAGAAAAATCTTATAAGTGATAAAGAAACAGGACTTATGGCAAAAGAGGCTAAGATACGAGGTATCAGCTCTTTAGATGCAGAAGATTTTGTATCTATGCAACAATAACAAAAAGGACTAGATACTTTATGAAACTATTATTTATTTTACTATTAAGCACACTTCTTTTAAGTGCAAATATACAACAAGAGAATGTAACCAAACAAGCCATTGTTAAAATTTACACCACAGCTAAAATACCGAACTATCAAGCACCGTGGAGTAGTTCTATGCGCAGCAGCACGGGGTCAGGTGCCATCATAGAGGGAGGGTATATTCTTACCAATGCACATGTGGTGGCCAATCAAGCCTTTATGGAAGTGCAGCGTTACGGAGAGCGTAAACGTTATATAGCCAAAGTGCATGCAGTCTCGCATCAGGCAGACCTGGCACTTTTAAAAGTGGAGGAAAAAGCATTTTTTGAAGGAGTGAAACCATTGACGTTTGGTCCACTCCCCAATGTTGAGCAAAAAATAGTTGTTTACGGTTTTCCTATGGGAGGAAGTACGCTCTCTGCGACCATTGGCGTGGTCTCAAGGGTAGAGCATCATGTATATGCCCATAGCGGAGAGACTTTTTTGGCAATACAGGTAGATGCTGCAGTAAATCCGGGGAACTCCGGAGGACCGGCACTCTCAGAGGGAAAGATAGTAGGGGTGGTCATGCAGCACATCAGCAAATCTCAAAATATCGGGTATTTGGTTCCTGTAGATATGGTGCAGCATTTTATCACAGATATGAAAGATGGAAAGTATGACGGGTTTGGAGAACTGGGTATAGGGACTCAAAAGCTGGAAAATCCGGCTATAAGACGCTATTATGGCCTTGATGATAACACCAGTGGAAAGCTTATAGTCAAGGTCCTCCATAACTCTTCATTAAAAGATATTCTGAAAGAGGGTGATATCATTACAGCTATTGATGGGCATAATATAGAGAACGATGGGACAGTTGCCTTTAGAAAACATGAATTCACAGATTACAATTATTATGTAGATACCTATCAAATGGGAGATACTATAAGTCTTGATATTATTAGGGATAAGAAACCCATGAAAGTAAAAGCAACACTACAAAACCGTGCAGATGATGTGTATTTAGTGAAAACAACACGTTATGACAGTATGCCGACTTATTTTATCTATGGCGGGTATGTATTTTCTCCTTTAACCAGAAATCTCCTGCGTGCTACAAGCCGTAACCGTTTGAAGTTGAGTAATTTGGCTTCAAAATGGCAGAAAGAAGATAAAAATGAAGCAGTTGTACTGCTTAAAGTATTGGCTTCTGATATAAGCAGAGGAGACAATAACTTCGGTATGTGGGTTATAGATAAAGTCAATGGTGAGCCATTTAAAAACTTTAAAGAGTTTTACCAAAAGATGGAAGCAGTGACAAATCACTATATCGTTTTGGAAGATAATGATGGGGTGAAAGTAGTGATAGAGAAAAAAGAGGCACAGGAGAAACAGAGCGAGATACTTAAAAAGTATAATATTCAGTTTGATAAATCAGTAGATTTGAGAAAATAGGGTCAGATAATCGACCCTATATTGTTTATTATTATACGGTTTGACTATGCCTTAGGTTCTGCTAGAAATGCCAATGATAGTGTTGCATCTTGACCATCAATGATTTTCTTCTTAATATAGAGGTTTACACTATGGAAAAGAAACAGTTCACCACTGTTATTGATACCAAGAATAAAAGTATAGTCTCCAAAAGAGTATCTTTTCAAGCCTTTTGCCTGAGGTTTTTCTGAAGGATTGTCAATAACGAAACAAACTTCATTTGGAAAGTCCCCTGGACGTGTATCTTCTCCTTGAAGGTGTACTACACCCAAGTCAGAAGTAATTTGGACAGATAATTTGCCGTCTAATTCATGTATTCTTATATTGTAAGATCCAAAACTAATTTGCATTTTTAAAATCCTTTTTTTGTTGATATTTATTTGTAACAGTAGTATATCAAATTACTGATATGAACTTCTAGCTTTTGAAGAGAATAAAGTGAGTTATTCGTACTTTTTGAATTGTTCTAACCATTCTTTATCTTCCTCGCTGAGTTTTCCTACTCTCTCCAGCAGTTTTTTCTTTGTGGAGATGAGGTCGTCTATTTCTAAATAGGCTAAAAGGGCAGGGTTGATGGTTGGTTCATCTCTTCCATAAGAGATCAGTTCTTCTATGTCATTTAGTAGTTCTTCTTTTGTTTGCATTTGGTATACTATCAAAAAATGTATAAGGATTTACTATGTTAGAAGTCGGCATGAATGCAGCAGAGTTTTGTTTACCAAACCAGGATGAGGAAGAGATCTGTCTTAGAGATATCAAAGGACGTTGGATAGTCCTTTACTTTTACCCAAAAGATAATACGCCAGGCTGTACAACAGAAGCTTGTGATTTTACAGCAGCACTTCCAAACTTTGAAGATCTGAATGCTATTATTTTAGGTGTAAGTCCGGATAGTCCTCAGAAACATAGAAATTTCATAGAGAAAAAAGAACTTAAGATCACACTGCTTGCAGATGAAGACAAGTCATTATGTAATGCCTTTGGTGTATGGCAACTCAAAAAGTTTATGGGAAAAGAGTATATGGGTGTAGTAAGAAGTACCTTTATCATTGATCCAGATGCTAAAGTGGCTGCTGTATGGAAAAAAGTGAGAGTTAAAGGACATGTGGATGAGGTGAAGGCTAAGCTGGAAGAACTACAAGCGTAATCCTCCGATACAATAATGGGCACCCACAAGGGATGCCCCTACGAATCTTCTATTAATTTATATCTCCTTAAACATCATTTCGGTATAATCGCGTTCCTTATTCTCTAACAGGGTCTTTAATCTTTTGATTTATGGCTTGAATTTGGAAATACTCATATAGTTATTCCTTGAATGGTTGCGCTTCTCATTTGTTGAGATATTGCGTTGATGACTATAGCGGACTAAACCTAGTTGAAGCATGTGCTTTTAATAATTTAATACTTATACCAAGGAGACAAAATGGTAACAATGAAAGACTTACTCGAATGTGGTGTACACTTCGGGCACCAAACAAGAAGATGGAATCCAAAAATGAAGAAATTCATTTTCGGTGCAAGAAAGAACATCTATATTATTGACCTTCAAAAAACACTTAGATACTTTAAATACACTTACAATGTTGTAAGAGATGCAGCAGCTGAAGGACAAACAGTACTTTTTGTAGGTACTAAAAAACAAGCTAGATCAGCAGTTAAAGAGCATGCAGAAAGAGCTGGTATGCCTTATGTTGCTACTAGATGGTTAGGTGGAATGTTAACAAACTACCCAACAATGAAAAAATCTATCAGAAAACTTGAGATCATCGAGCAAATGGAAGAAAATGGTCAACTTGATATGTTGACTAAAAAAGAAGCATTGATGCTTTTAAGAAAAAAAGAGAAGCTATCTTCATACCTTGAAGGTTTCAGACACATGAAAAAACTTCCGGACATGATGTTCGTTGTTGATGCTGTTAAAGAGCACATTGCTGTTAAAGAAGCAAAAAGAATGGGAATGAAAGTTATTGCACCACTTGACACTAACTGTGATCCTGATGTAATCGATTACCCGATTCCAGGAAACGATGATGCTATTAGATCAATCAACCTTTTCTGTAAAGAGATGGCTGAAGCGATCATTGAAGGTAAAGCTGCATATGCTGAAGCTAACGGTGAAAATGCAGAAGAAGTATCTGCAGGTGAAATGGAAGCAGTTATGGCTGAAGCAGCAGCTGAAGAAGCAGCGGCACCGGCAACTGAAGCAGAAGTTGAAAAACTTGTTGAAGAGAAAGCTGCACCTAAAGCAGAAGCAAAAACAGAAACAGAAGCTAAAGGTGATGACCTTACTAAGATCGCTGGTGTTGGTAAAGTATACCAAGGGAAACTCAACGACGAAGGTTTCCATACATTTGCAGACGTAGCAAACATGACTGATGCACAGATCGAAGTGATGGAAGAGAAATACAGCTTTAAAGGAAACTTTAGAGACGCTGTTGCATCTGCTAAAGAATTGGTGGAGGCATAATCATGGCAAACTTTGGACCTAAAGACATTAAAAAACTCAGAGAGATGACAGATGCAGGAATGATGGACTGTAAAAAAGCATTGACTGAGGCTGATGGAGATATGGACAAAGCTGTTGCATGGCTTAGAGACCAAGGTATGGGTGCTGCTGCTAAAAAAGCGGGTAAAGTAGCTGCTGAAGGTGCTATTGCAGTTAAAGTTGAGGGTAAAAAAGCGGTTATCGTTGAAGTAAATTCTCAAACTGACTTTGTTGCGCAAAATGATAAGTTCAAAGAAGTACTTTCAGCTGTTGCAAATCATGCATTTGATAATAAGCTTGCTGATGCAGAAGTTATCAATGCTTCAACTATTAATGGTGAACCTTTTGCTGACTATCTTTCTCAGCAAGTTGCTACGATCGGTGAAAAGCTTGTAGTAAGAAGAGCTGCACTTATTGTTGGTGATGATACTACAGCGGTAAACGGTTATGTTCACTCTAACAATCAAAATGGTGTTATCATCGAAGCTAAATGTGATTCAGCTGAGACTGCTGAAGCGATGACTCCGGTACTTAAAGAAGTAGCGATGCATGCAGCAGCTATGTCACCGACTACACTTTCTTATAAAGATTTTGACGCTGCATTTGTAGAAGAAGAGACTAAAGGAAGAATTGTTGCAATTGAAAAAGAGAATGAAGAGCTTTCTCGTTTAGGTAAAACACTTAAAAATATTCCTCAGTACATCTCTATGAGTCAATTGACTGAAGAGGTTATGGCAGAGGCTGAAACAGCACTTAAAGCTGAGCTTGCTGCTGAAGGTAAACCTGAAAAGATCTGGGACAGAATCCTTCCAGGTAAGATCGCAAGATTTATTGCAGACAATACAACACTTGACCAGGAGCAGTGTCTTTTGGATCAAAACTTTGTTATGGATGACAGCAAAACAGTTGCTGAGTACGTTGCAGATAAAGCAAAAGCTGCCGGTGGTACAGCAGAAATTACCAGCTTCACAAGACTTGAAGTGGGTGAAGGCATTGAGGTAGCAGAAGAAGATTTTGCTGCTGAAGTTGCTGCACAAATGGGAAAATAATTCAATTATCCGTGAGCAGGTAGAAAGTAGCAGTTAAAAGCTACTTCTCCTCTCTTGTACTTATCTCAATATACTCTAGTTTATGATAAATCCCCAACTTACTTTTTTATGTTAAAATATCCCTAAATAATTTAAAGGCACCATTAAATGTCACAACCTCTTTTGGAAGCTACCAATATCTCTCATAGTTTTGACTATCCACTTTTTACAGATATTGACTTTAGTATAGAACCTACACAAAGTGCAGCTATTGTAGGACGTAGCGGGTCTGGTAAATCTACACTTTTGCATATATTTTCTACTTTTATGAAACCCAATGAGGGAAATGTGACACTTTTTTCTAAAGATCTTTACAGTCAAAATGATGAAGCTATAGAGGCATTAAGACGCTATGATGTAGGAATTATTTTTCAGTTTCATTATCTATTTAAGGGTATGAGTGCTTTAGAAAATATAGGTGTAGCGACGATGCTTTCAAATGAGAAAATAGATGAGGCAATACTAAAAAAATTAGAGATCGATCATCTTATGAACCATAAGACCTCTGAGCTCTCCGGAGGAGAGCAGCAACGTGTTTCTATTGCCAGGGTATTGAGTAAAAAACCACGTATTATCTTTGCAGATGAACCTACGGGAAACCTCGATAAAGAGACAGCTGAATTGGTAATGGATGTATTGACTGACTATATAAAAGAGACAGGTGCCGCTTTGATACTTGTAACCCATGATGAGAATATGGCAGGACGCTGTGATAAAATATATACTTTAGAAGAGCAAGCATTAAAATCTAATAATAGTCTTACTTTGCTTGAGCAATAAGTACACCCTCTAACAGTTTATCTATATCACCATCCAAAATGGCATCTACATTGGTAAAAGGTTGATTTGATCTGGTGTCTTTTACCTGTTGGTAAGGTTGGAGTACGTAAGAACGGATCTGATGTCCCCAGCCAATTTCAGATTTTTCTACACCGTCAATAGCTGCTTGTTTTTTTGCCATTTCATACTCAAACAGACGTGACTTGAGCATTTTCATAGCAGAGGCTTTATTTTTGTGTTGGCTTCTGTCGTTTTGACACTGTACGATGACATTGGTAGGAATATGGGTGATACGTATCGCTGAGTCTGTGGTATTGACGTGTTGCCCACCTGCGCCAGATGCACGGTAAGAGTCAATACGGATATCTTTATCTTCTATGACTATGTCGATATTGTCATCAATTTCAGGTGAAACCATGACCGATGAAAATGAAGTATGGCGTTTGGCATTAGAGTCAAAAGGAGAGATACGTACGAGTCTGTGAATGCCGTTTTCTACTTTGAGGTACCCATAGGCATTTTCACCTTTTACCATGAAAGAGACATCTTTAATGCCCGCTTCTTCAGCAGGCTGATGGTCAAGTACTTCCACTTTCAATCCACGTCTTTCAGCCCAACGCAGGTACATACGGTAAAGCATATTTGCCCAGTCTTGTGACTCTGTGCCACCTGCACCGGGGTGTATAGAAACGATGGCATTGTTCCCATCATGTTCACCCGAAAGCATCATTTCTACTTCCAGTGCATTGGTACTTTCTTTGAGGTTGTCTGCATCGTCATAAAGCATTTCCAGTGTTTCTTCATCATTCTCTGCTTTAGCAAGCTCAAAATACTCTTCGGCATCTTTGACTGCATCATTTGCATTGTCATAGGTTGCTAAGATACGTTCTGTTTTTGTTTTTTCTTGTGATATTTTTCCGGCATTTGTTGCATCATTCCAAAAATTTTGCTCTTGTTGCATTTTATCAATCTCAGAGAGTCTCTTTCGAAGTTCATCTGGTTTCACAATATTTTTAATGTTTCCCATCTTGATAGAGAGAGATTTGAGTAATTCGCTGTATTCATATGCATCCACGTGAAAAAGTTCCTTTTTCAAATTAAAAATTAAAAAGTAGAAATTAAATAGTATAAAGCGATAGCTTTACTTACAATAATTTTTAATTTTTAATTTCTAACTTTTAATTATTTGGCTATTATTTTACCAAAATATAGCGAAATATGAGGTTAGAGTATGGTTATTGTACGCACAATAGAAGAGTTGCAAGAAGCAAAAAAAATATTATCAGGCTCCATAGGTTTTGTACCAACGATGGGAGCCCTGCACCATGGACACCTTTCTCTTATACGCCAGGCAAGAAAAGAGAATGAGCATCTTATCGTCTCTATCTTCGTAAACCCTACACAGTTCCTGGAAGGGGAGGATCTTGACAGTTATCCTAGAAAAGATGCAGCAGACATTAAGATCTGTGAGCTTGCGGGGGTAGATATACTCTTTATGCCAACGATAGATCAAATGTATGAAAGAGATGAACTCTGCATCGGGGCTCCTGCTATAAAAGGATATGTTCTAGAGGGTGAAAAACGTCCGGGACATTTTGATGGTATGCTTCAAGTGGTGATGAAACTACTTAACCTCTCCGGAGCCACCAGAGCCTACTTTGGAAAAAAAGATGCACAGCAGTTGGCTTTGATCATGCAGATGGTGAAGAACTATTTTATGGATGTGGAGATCATTCCATGTGAAATAGTCCGTGATGACAATGGATTGGCTTTAAGCAGCCGGAATGTCTATCTCGATGAAGATGAAAAGCAAAGAGCCCTAGTACTTTCCAGATCACTCAAACGTGCCACAAAACTTGTCATGGCGGGGGAACTCAATGTGGAAGCTATCAAAAAAGTAATGCTCAATGTCTTAGCAGATACAGATGAAGTAGAATATGTAGCCATTGTTGATAGAGAATTTAATGCTTTAGAAGAAGTGGTGATAGGTAATACCATCATACTGGTCGCAGCATGGGTAGGTAAGCCGAGACTTATAGATAATTTGTGGATATAGTGAGTGATAAAAAGTTTTTGTATGTGTCCCTCCTCAGGAGGGGGGGAAAGAGAATAAAATAGCTATCTATTTTGCCACTTTCTGATCTTGTTATGGCAGGATATACATTCATCTAACACTTTCACAAAACTTTTTGAGGCACTATGTTTGTTACCTGCGTTCATATCTGTCTTAATATCTTCTGCGTACTGAATGATCTTTTCACCCTGTTTTCTTGAAAACTTATATTTATAGGTATATTTTTGTACCAAATCATTATTACTGTTTATAGGGGGTTCAACTTTACGTGTGACTTGCTGTAGTTGATTTACACCTTTAGATAGAATATTCCTATCATTAGTGAGCAAACCTTTTTGGATTTTCATCATACCCTCTTCCATTGCTTTCATATCTCTAATACGCTCTTCATCCGTGTACTCCGCATGCAGTGTTAAGCTAAATAGGGCTATCAGTCCAATGGCAATAATATTTTTATACATACTTTATTCCTTTTATAAATAAAACTTATTTAATTATATCAAATTAAACTCATTTTCTTATTAACAATTGGTTTCAAACAGTAATCCATATTTTGTGTTACTTAATTACACAGTAAGATGTATGTACAGTTTATTTAAATTATCTTGTTAATTTAAATAAATAAGATTTATCATAATCTATGATATACTATTAAAAATCCTTATATTGGAGTATAATCATGAAAAAATTGCTTGAAATCCTTCTTATTGCTGTTGTCTTTTTTAGTCTTGGTATGTATGTTGGTCAAGACAAAGATGCAACTGATACAACCATAACTGCAACAGAAGCTGCAACAGACACAACTTCTGCTGTAAAAGTGCCAGAATCAAAACCGGAACCAAAACCGGAACCAAAAGCAAAACCTAAAGCTGTTCAATCTAAAAACTTAGCGGTTGTCTATACTTTTGATAAAGACATAGAAGCTGAATACAATGAGTTGACAGAGAAAAAAGTGCAAACAATAGGATTTGCCCTGACTGACCCACACAAGCGGGTCAATGATCACTATGAGGAGAAATACGGCTCAACAAAGCTTGATTTTTTAAGTTTTCAGTCTATTGTTAATGATGAGAAAATAAAACCTCTGTTAAATATAGACCCAAGGATCGCTGGTTTTAGTCCATTTAACTTACTTGGATACAAAAAACAGAGTGATAAGCAGACTTATGTGATGCATCTTGTTCCTGAAGTGATCTTAGATATTATCGGTATTGATGATGAAAAGTTAAGAACAGCCTATATAGAGTCTTTTGTGGAACTTGATGCCCTGATAGAAAAAGAATTGGGTGGCACAAAAAGTTATATAAAATATGATAAATTGGCAGAAAAAAGAATGATGAACTTTGAACTCACTTTCGATAGGCCAAAAGATCTGACTGACTTTGTTGATGACTTTCAAGAGAAATTTGAAGAGAGCTTTGAAGAGGGTGGTTACTTGATAGCCGGGTATTATAACTTTAAAGAGAATGGTGAAGATACCATTCCTGAGTATGATGCGTTTTGGACCTATGCCCTGTGTCATTTTAAATTTTCTTACACTGTCTTTGACAATGAAGGTGGACGACCTAAAGCAGGAATATTTGCTCCATGTGCCATGTATATGTATGTTAAAAAAGACACATCTACATTGGTTATAGGTATGCCCACACTTGCAAACTGGGGTGCAACACTAAAAATAGATGATCCAAAAAGAGCAGAATTCATTAAAAAACTTGATAAAGAAATTCCTGCTCTTTTAGAGAGTTTAGGTGCTAAACCTGTTGCAAATGTGAACCCTTTGACAAGAGAGTCTACAGCGTCCAATGCTGTTTCAAAAACGGCAAGTGCTGCAGCTGAAACGGTAGAAGAGAAAAAACCTGAAGCCGTTGCAAGCCCAAGAGAAGTAACGACTCCGTCAACAGCAGGGCATATTGAAAAAGAGTTTGTCTCTGCTTACTTAAGAGGTCCTCTTGCAACAGCTTCACAAGTAGAAGCCGACCTGAAAAATGCTGGATTTGAGGTATTGGGGGTGCATGATATTGATAAAAAAGGTGACCTTACTTCGATTATCTTTACTTGTCCGGGATTGAAAAAAATGGCAAGTAAAAAAACCCGAGGGTTTATGGGTGCGCTTAAAGTGCTTGTTGATGATGTCAACAAACAGATCAGTATCGGTAATCCACTCTATTTTGCTAAAGCGTATCTACAGGATGACTTTGACAAAGTAATAGCTACAAAAGTCTTAGACAAACTTAACAAGACATTTGAAAATCTTAAGAATGCAAAAGACGGTATGGAGTTTGATGATCTAAGTGGCTATCATTTTGCGATGAGTATGCCTTATTATGAAGATATGGAGAGTGTGGCAAGCGGTGATAATGCAAAACTTTTAGAAAAAGCAAAAGCAAGCGGCTCTGTTGTCTTTGAACTTACACTTGATAATGGTGCTACACTATTGGGGGTAAAACTTGATAAGCGAACGACAAAGTTTGCTAAAAAGATCGGTGCAAACAATGCTTCTGTGATCCCATATACCGTACTTATAGAAAATGGGGAAGCAAAAGTATTGGCTCCCAAATATAACCTTGCACTACACTATCCTCTCTTGAGTATGACAGGCTTTATGACCATCGCTACTGTACCGGGTGCTATTATAAAAGATTGTAAGAAGGTTTTTCAATAAGTTTTATTTTACCTATTTAGATCTGTTTTAAGAACATTGTTCTTTAAAACAGATCTTCAAAAAGTTCATGGGCTGATCTGTCTTTTGCAGGTTTAGGTTTTGGATTCTCTTTAGATTTTTTCTCTATGTTAAAAAGTTCTTTTACAGATGCTTTTTGAGGTTTTACTGTAACTTTTGTCTGCTCTGTCTTTTTCTTGATTTTCTTCTTTTTTGCAGGTTTAGTTTCTGCAAACTCTTTTTCTATAGTAGGCTCTATGGTAGGTGATTCAGGCTTAATGATATTGGCAATAATTGGCTCAAGCTCTTCTTTTTCGCCTCCTTCAGGCTTAAGATAATCAAGTTCCACTAAAGTATGTACAATACGCTTAAAGGTTGGTACAGCAGACTGGGCTGCAAAGTATTTGTACCGTTTTTTTGCCCGGATGACTAAAACCCCTATGGTGTATTTATTTCCTTCTTTGTCATTGGCAAAACCATAAAAACTACTATGGTACTCACGCACATAGCGGCCATTTTTAGCGATGTGGGCTGTACCTGTTTTTCCACCGACCTCCAAGCCCGGATATTGGGCTTTGACACCCGTTCCTCTTTTAACCACTTCAATGAGTATATCATGAATCTGATTTGCTGCTTTTTTATCTACAGTTTGCAGATCCTTTATTTTAGGTTCCATTGTGTAGCGGTTACCTTTGAGATCTGCCAAGTAGTTTACGATACGAGGGGTAACGGCAATGCCATCGTTATTGAAAGCACTGTATGCTTTGAAAAGTTGTGCAAAAGTGACCATCATCCCATAGCCGTATGAACTGTTGGCTCTATGCATTTTATGGTCTAGTTTATAGAGTGGCTTGAGTTGACCGGGAAGATCACGTGAAAGGTCAAGCCCTGAAGGTTTTGCTATACCAAACTTTATGAGTCCTTCCCTGAACTCTTTACCTGTGAGTCTCCATGAAATTTGAGAGATCCCTACATTGGATGAGTGTACGATGATGTCTGTAGCTGTCAGTGATTCAAACTTTTCATCATCAGTAATGGTTCGTCTCTTGCCTATCTTCATGCGTCCATTGTAGGTATTGAACCAGGTCTGAGGTGTAACGACTTTATGGTCCAATGCCATGGCTAGAGTGATAGGTTTAAGTACAGAACCTGCTTCATGTGGATACTCAGAAAACTTAGGATTGAGTGCAGGGATATCTTTTTGTGTGATGTGTGAAGGGTCATAGCGCTCTGAACTGGCTAAACTTAGTACTTTTCCTGTCTTGCTTTCCATTACCCCGACTATGATCTCCTCTGCATCAATACTCTCTTTCATTTGATCTATCATAAGTTCAACTCTTCTTTGAAAAGCTAAAGGAATGTTGAGATGAAGGTCCATGCCGTCCACACGTTGAAGTTTCATACTGTTTTTATCATGTATAACGGCACCTACAACGTCTCTTTTTCCTCTGAAATACCCATTTTTCTTTGAAGTGATATGTTTGTCATAATTTCGCTCAAGACCTTTTTGTCCTTTAGGTCGGGTGTACCTTCCGTCACTCTTATCACCTACGTATCCGAGGATAGGGCTCATGACATCACCCAGTGGAAATCGTCTGGTTTCTCCATTCTCAATGATATCCAACCCAAAAAGTACATCAATACCATTACCGTTTTTAACCCACCGGAAAATACCGAGTTTTCTGAGTTTATAAGCCAAAGACTTGAGTTGCATTGCATGTCTGGAAGTGATACTTTTTGAAAGGATAATATTGCCTTTTATCTCCTTACCTTTACGATTTTTAAACTTCTTGCGTAGTTTTTCTTCATCAATGCCACTATAAATACTGAAAAGTTTAATGAAAACAGCTTTTTTCTCTGGAACAATGCTTGCACCACGAATGACTGCCTGATAGGTTTTTTGTGAGTTACTGAGTGTATAGTTATCTGCTGAGATGATGCTTCCACGAAAAGAGCGATCATGTATGGTAGAGTGATGACTGGGGATACTCCTATCTGAAGTGATCGTCTTTAACACAGAAGATAAAAAGATCAACATAGCAATGGCTAAAATAATAAAAAGACCTGTGATCTTATATTTTCTTTGGTAAATTGCATGGTTCTGGCTGTTTTTATTCATATTTCCCTCATCTGATATGAAATTTTATCAAAGTTATCTATTAAATCTGATAAAATACTAATTAATATTATAGAAAGAGAATATAAGATGATAGATAAACCACTTTTAGCTGCAGTGATGATGCTTTTAACACTTTCATTGGTTATGGATTATTCTCTCTCTACTTATACGGTGCTGCATTTTCATTATGCTGACTTTCATTTTTTCATAAGACAAAGTGCTGCTATATTTATAGGCTTTGTTACCATGGTCATTCTCAGTAAAATGAATCCGGACGTATGGTTTGCAAGGGTAGGGCTTACACTGTTTATTCTCTTTTTTATCCTTATGATAGCTATGCAGTTCCTCCCCTCTTCTTTGGTAAATGAAGTGGGAGGTGCTAAAAGATGGATACGCTTAGGACCAATGTCCATTGCCCCTGTAGAGTTTTTTAAAGTTGGATTTGTCTTCTTTTTATCATGGAGTTTTGCACGTAAGTTCATAGATAGAAAAAAGATGGGATTCATAGAAGAGGTGCAGGCATTTTCACCTTATCTGCTTATATTCCTTTTGGCTGTTGTTATCATTGCGGTTTTTCAAAAAGATCTGGGTCAGGTTGTGGTATTGGGTGCAACACTCATGGTATTATTCTTATTTGTAGGGAGCTCTTTAAAGTTCTTTTTTACACTTATGTCTGGTGCTTTTATGGCGGTCATCAGTCTTATTTTCTTTGCTCCTCACCGTATGGCAAGGATAAAAAGTTGGTGGGGTACGGTACAAAATGACATACTCTCTCTTCTTCCTTTTGATGGAGTATCAGATACGCTTCGTGTTGAAGCGGTTAAAGAGCCTTATCAGATCTCAAATTCACTCAATGCCATCCACAATGGTGGTTTCTTAGGAGAAGGTTTGGGAAATGGTCAATTTAAACTAGGTTATTTGAGTGAAGTGCATACAGACTTTATCCTTGCGGGTATTACTGAAGAGTTAGGGTTTTTAGGGCTTGCTTTTGTGACATTTACTATACTTTTTATCGTGTTTCGTATTTTAAAAATCGCATCAAAAGTAAAAGATCCTATGTATTATCTTTTTTGCATAGGCGTAGGTCTTCTTATTGCTTTCGCATTTATACTTAACTCTTATGGTATCTCAGGTATTACTCCTATTAAAGGGATCGCAGTACCATTTTTGAGTTATGGAGGATCGCATATATTGGCATCCTGTATCGCTATAGGTATGGTGTTGATGGTTTCTAAAAAAGTACCAAGAAACAGTGAAGGGAAGATCTTATGAGTATTGTTATGACAGGTGGTGGTACAGGTGGGCATCTTGCCATCATCAAAGCAGTTAAAGAACATCTTGAAGGTGAAGAACTTATATATATCGGTTCTACACAAGGGCAGGATAAACAATGGTTTGAAGCAGATGATGACTTTACGCACAAGTATTTTTTTGAAACACGTGGTGTAGTGAACCAAGGAAGATTGGGTAAAGTAAAATCACTCTTTATGATGTTCAAGGCAACACTGCAAGCGATCAAACTTTTGAAAAAACATCAAGCAAAAGTCGTTTTTTCTGTAGGTGGATTCTCTTCTGCAGCTACCGCCTTTGCTGCAAAAGTGTTACGTATACCCTTGGTGATACACGAACAAAATGCAGCACTGGGCTCACTCAATAAAATGTTGAAGCCGTATGCAGCAGAGTTCATCTCCTCTTATTTGGACGAGAGTCCTATCAAAGCCTATCCTATCAAAGAGATCTTTTTTGAGAATGCACGTATCCGTCATGAAGTAAAAACTATTATTTTTCTTGGTGGCTCACAAGGGGCTAAAGCTATTAATGCGCTGGCACTTGAAATGGCAGTTGAACTTCAGGATAAAGGTATAAAAATTATTCATCAGGCAGGTGAAAAAAATATAGATGAGGTACAACAAGCTTATGATGACTTAGGTGTAAAAGCGGAAGTATTTGGCTTTACCACAAAGTTGGCAGAGTATATGAATGAAGCAGATATTGCTATAGCAAGGGCAGGTGCATCGACTTTGTGGGAGCTATCAGCTACAGCGCTACCTACACTTTTCATTCCTTACCCCTATGCAGCAAGTGATCACCAGTATTATAATGCACAGTTTTTAGTTGAAAAAGATCTTGCATGGCTTATGAGAGAAGGTGAGATCGATAAAGAGAAGGTTTTGACACTGCTTGATGAAGACTTAGAGGTGAAAAGTAAGGGCTTAATGGAGATCGTTGAAAAAGATGGCAGTAAGAAGATCGCGATTTTTTTAAAAAACCTGTCTTAGAATTTTGAGTTGTTGGGTAGTTTTGAGTACGGTAAGAAATTTACTATGATGCAGTCAGATTATTTAGAAGTAATAATTATAAAACATGATATAATAAATTTATCACATTAAATCAACTTTAGAAGGACAACTGATGAAAAAAATATTGGCAGGTTTATTTACTTTAGGTGCATTAACGTTAAGTCTACAGGCGTATGATCAGGCAGAGAGAATCCAAGATATGCAAACCATGGAGATATCTATGGCAGAGATACAAAGAGGAATACTCTATAATAACAAAGAAATGGTACTCAAAGGTGTTGAGAGTCTAAAGAAAACCTCAAATAAAGTAGAAGTTTCTAAAAAAGATGATATGGACTACAGCGCAGCTTTTGCTAAGAACCAGACAAAAAATATTATTCGATATGCAGACAAACTACAAGCAAGCATAGAAGCAAATCAGAAGCATGCTGCGACGACAAACTATACAAAAGTCTTAAACCAATGTGTCTCTTGTCATAATAAGATCAGAAAGTGGAATCAATAACAGTTAAAAAGCGTCTTGAACACAAACTTGACACAATTTATAGGAATACTATCAATATATTTTTATAAAAGGAAGAAGTGATGAAAAAGTTAATGGGTTTAGTTTTTGCTGTAGTGGCTTTGTTTGCATTGAGTGGTTGTGGTGGAGGTAATGATTATTATGAGGAACCTATTAATGATGGATTGACAACTTTGTTTTTAATAGATCAGAATGGTGATTCATATGCCGGTATACCATATAAATGTGATTCCATGGCTGATTGGAGTAAAACTGCATATAATGGTGAATTTTCATTTTATCCTGGAGAAAATTGTGAATTTGATTTTTTAGGCCTTTATGGAAATTATGAGGGTGATCCATATGTAGATGATATTGTCTATATTGTTGATGATCTTGATTATGGCAAGGGTGGTATTCCTTATGAGTGTGCATCTTTTGGTGTTGGTACAACTTATGGGGATGGAAGCTTTGACTATGATATAGATGACGAGTGTGTTTTTTACCTCTAATATCTAGTATATCTTGATACTATCGTCCAATTTTTAGAAAGATAGTATCGTTAAATACTCTACTTTATCTCCCAATAACTACAATTTAGCTAGAATATCTCTAATTTATATAACCCCATTTTAGGATAGTTTTACCATGGATATCAGAAAAGCATATTTAGACTTTTTTCAAACAAGAGGGCATCAGCTCATACCAAGTTCACCACTAGTACCGGATGATCCGACACTTATGTTTACCAATGCAGGTATGGTACAGTTTAAAAACATCTTTACCGGTGATGCTCCTATCCCTGCAACACCGCGTGCGACCTCTTCACAAACCTGTTTAAGAGCAGGTGGAAAACATAACG
>JAYEOF010000210.1:0-5344 GCA_034722695.1 Campylobacterota bacterium | reverse complement strand
CTTACACGATTTCAAGAAGCAGATATCTTTGCTAAACGTTATTCTATTGCGAGAAAGGCAAATGAGGAGACCACTATTCAATACCTTTTTGATCTATCAAATGCAGAATTATTAAAATTTGAAAAAGAAAATTTCAGCCAAAAACCAGATACATTAACTTTAAAAGTTTTATTGACCATTGCATCTATAATCCAAAAAGAAAGTAATTCAGTGGGAGAGATGCCACTTATCTCTTCTGTCATTCATAACCGATTAGCCAAAGGAATGAAACTACAGATGGACAGTACCCTCAACTATGGAGAACATTCTCATGTTATCGTTACTTCGGAACGCATTAAAAGTGATAAGAGCTACTACAATACGTATAAACACAAAGGTTTACCTCCATATCCCCTTGGTACGGTAACACTGAATACACTTAAAGCAGCTATGTCACCCAAAAAGAGTGACTATCTCTTTTTTATGTTGAACCCAAAGGGAGAACACGACTTTTCCGCTACCTATGACAAACATTTAGAGAATATCAGAGCCTTTAGATTGTATCAAAAAGAGAGAGCAGAGCAAAAGAAAATCGAAGCCGAACAAAAAAAGAAAGATGAAGCTAAAAAACAGAAAAAAATGAAGGCAGAAGAAAAAGTCCAAAAAGAAGAAAAAGCTAAATTGAAAAAAGATACCAATAAGACACTAGATACAAACACCTCTAAATAATCCTAAGTACTCATAAGATCATCAGAAAACAGGGAAGAGATCATCTTTTAATTAAGGCTCGAAACTTTTCCCATAAAGTGGGTCGCTTGAAAACCTCTTTTTTATATGCTTTATTGGTATTGGCATATGCTTTTCTAAGGTGTTTAGAGAGCACTTCATTTGCTTTTTTAAGATGTGTAGGCTTAAAATCACTCCGCATCTAAGACCTTTTCTATCTCATGCATAGCATCTTCATTTTTAAGTCTAAACTTGATCTCAATACGTCTTGAAGCATCTTTATCTTCTACACCATCTACTATTATAGCATCTAAATAAGCACGACCAGAGGCTATCATGAGAGGTTTGATGTTATGCTCTCTGGCAAAATCCAGAGTAAGAAGGAAGTTCATGACAGCAAAAGCACGTTTTTGTGAAAGATTTAAATTATAGAGATACCCGCCATCGCTGTCTGTATGTCCCTCTATAATGATCCTGTCAAGATGCGGTTTTATCTTTGTATTGGTCACCAATGCACCGATATACTCTTCAAAAGCCTGCTTTAGTTCTGTTTTTGCTTCTTCTTTCAATGTTGCCCTACCTCTGTCAAAAAGGATATTTGAAGCCAATCTAAGTGAACCACTCTGTTTGTCTATGGCTATCTTACTACCCAACTCTTCTTTCAGGGCTGCAACAACTTTGAGTTTAATACCTGTGAGAGATTTTATTTTGGCTTTTTGACTTTGTAGTTTTACAATAAGATCATCATATTTTGTCTCTTTCTCATCAAGTGCATTAAGCAGTTTCAGAAGCTTTTCATCTTTATGCATTATTGTCTTGTTCACTTCGGTCAGTTGGTCTGAAAGAACAATAACCTGCCCTTTATAATCATTTAGTGTTTTATGAAGGGTCTTTTTCTCTTTTTGTAACGTTGTATTGGTCTCGTTGAGAAGGTTTTGTACGATAACTACTTTCTTGCTAAGTAAGTCTTGTTGTGTATTGGCATCTAGAAGCATTTTATGAAGTTTTTTTATCTCATCCTCTTTAAGGTTAAGACTCTTTTTGTTTTCAGCTATATGCTTGTCTTTTTTATCTATGAGTTTTTTCTTATTTTCAATATCTCTTTTTTTATCTTCTATATCTTTTTTATTTTTAGCAAGATATTTGTCCTTCTCTCCTAAAAGTGTTTTGTTTTGAGCCAGTGTAGCACCAAATTCATCGAGTTTGGACTCTTTTGCTTTAAGTGTTTCTGAGATCAGGGAGAGACGCTCTTCTTTATCATGCAGGTCTGTTTTAAGGATGATGGACTTAGAAACGATCGCACCTATAAGCAATATAAAGACAAAAAGCAATCCTGCCATTAAGTCTGCATAAGATATCCAGAAGTTACTACCATTATCTGTGGATTTTTTTTCAAACATAAGGTTAATTTTTATCCTCTTTGCGTGAAGCCATGTTATTAAGTATCATTTGATTTTGCTCAGAGATGATACGTGCGAAAGTTGAGAGCTTCTCAACTATCTCTCCTACTTCAGAGTCAATTTTATCAAACGTGTGTTCAACAGTTCCATCGAAACGTTCCATGGATCTTTGAAGGCTTTTAGCGTTAGAGTTGAATCCTACTATATTCTCTTTCATGGTTGAAACTGCATTCACACTCTCTTGTCTATCATGAATTTTATCCAGTGTGATGCGCAACTCACTAGAAGCACTTTGCATATGGTCTGCAAGTTGGGTAAAACTACTGGTAGTATCATTTACTACAGTTGTGAAATTTTTAAGATACTGCTCATTAAGTTCTTTAATGAAGTCCATATTAAACATCTCTTTGAGGGTTTGCACTATCTCTTGATCTTTTAGTTCGCTCTGTGTATGTTCATGTTTGATCAGTTCAGCCTTTTTCCAAACACGTGAGTCATAGAGTTTTTCCAGATCATAGAGATTTTTATCTACTTTGGTACTTCCGCTTTTTTCAAAATATGTCCAGATAAGCGAAAGCATGATCCCGTAGATAGATGCATAGAATGCCGTTCCTATCCCGGAAAGAAGGACCGATATCTCACGATCAAGGGCATCAAGGTCTTTGACTGTAAAGTCAGGCATGGAGAGTGCAATAGCGATGAACGTACCTAAGATCCCCAACATAGGAAAAACTGAAGGTGCTACACGTGCAAAGTTGTCGTTACGTATATCTTTATAATACTCAGCCATGAAGTCTTTTACATGTAATGTAGATTTGGTTCTACCCATAATAGTCAATGCATTGGCTCGTAGTTCAGTCTGCAAGCTCTCTTCCATCGCAAAAAATGAACCTCTCATATGACAGGCTGCATAATTGGCATTATGCCGTACAAAGAACATGAAGACGATAAAAATAAATGCGATCATAAATAATACATGCAACTCTACTTTCAGAGGAACCACACCCATATAACCTAGAGCAAGCCCTACTAGAAAAAGTAAAGGTACTAAAGCTATAACAAAGGAGTGGGAAAAGCACGATTTAGAACTGTTATTATCAAGTTGTAACATATAAATATCCTATTTTTTATAAATGATGACGGTGTACATAGATTATACCAAAAGTGCCTAAACGACTAATTAACCCTCTAAACCCTTCTCCATAACCATTACCTCACCAAAAGGAACATCCACTTCTTCTGGCATCACCCACATCATGTCATAAGCAGGTTCCATCTCAGGAAATGTTCCCATTCCATCTGTGAAATATAGCAAAAGTGTCGGATGGTTTATCTGCTGGTCTATGTATTCAAATACCGGACGGAAGTCTGTTCCTCCTCCTCCACTTACTTCATACTCTAAATTCTCACCAGGAAGAAAAACTGTATGTGATTGTATTTTGGCATCGGCTGTTATAAGGTCTATCTCGTAGTTCGGATAGCTCTGCATGATGGAGTTTACTTCTCCTAAAAAGGTAGATAGAAGTGACTCATCGACTGAACCTGAAGTATCTATGGCGATGACTATACGTAAGAGATCTGAACTTAGGCTTGGCAGGTAGATACCTCGATAAAGGTACTTCATGTTTGGGGGAACAAAAGAATAGGTACTTTTAGCATATGCAGCGATGTACCCATACAAAAATTCACGCCAATCTACTTTATGAGAAAAGTATTCTGGTACAACAAACTTTAGGTCTTTAGGTAAAGTACCTTGTCGGTTGAGTTTTTGAAATATCTGTTCAAACTGTTCTTTTAACTCTTCAGATAGTGATTCAGGATCAGGAGTAGAAGAAGACTCCTCTTTATCTTTACTCTCCTGATCTTGTTTTGTCTCTTCTGCATCAGAAGATTCTACATTCTCCTGCTGCATCTGAAGATTTTCATTATGCACATCATCACCCTCCATGATCTGCTCGATCTGTTCTTCCATCCCAAACTCATCATTCATCATTTCATCGCGAAGCATCTGGTAGACTTCTTCGGCATACATACCGTCAAATTTATGTTCATAATTCGCATACTCTGGCAGTTGCATTCCATTTTTAACAAGCATACTGTTGACCACATAGTCTGTTGCTGTCTGCCAAAGCCATTTTGTACGCCCTGCACTACGATGTTGATGTTTTAAGACTGCATGCATCGCACCATTTGCCATTACAAATTCGACTTCTGGCACATCAAGACGGTCAATATACTCACTATTGTATCTTAGTGCCTCACCATCACTTAAAAAAGTAAGCAGTTCATTGTTCTGCTCCAACTTGAGTGCAGAAGCTATGGTTCCAAAATAAGGATGATCCAACATCAGTTTGGCTTTGGCTTTTTGTATTTTATCCAGGTGTGTCATTCAAATTTATATTTTATGATCTATCTGTATGATAAATAATACCTGCATCCTCTGAGCTTATTGTGTTTTCAACTCCGGTAAAAAATACTTGATTGGCTTTTTGCTCTTCTTTGATGATCATATATTTTTCTACCATATCAAAAATGACTTCCTGGATCGAGGATCGCATTGTTCTAGGTTCTGATACTATACAATAGGTATCACTCTCTCCATGCAAACGAATATTTGCCATAAGGATCTCTGCAAATTCTTTTCCACCCTGACTATCTGTAGACTGACAAATGATCACATATACATTATTTGCTTTATCAAGCTCAAATAAAACATCTGATTGACGCTTCCACTGTGGAAGCAACTGATCCAACTTGACATCATCAGATGATAATAAGATCATAGCAAGTGACGACTCTCCTCTGTGATTCATAATATAATGAAAGAACTCCATAGTTGTTTTTAATTCAGCCATCATTGTTTTTGCCAATTTCACTTCATCTTCAGGAAATGCAAGATCACTCTTATTTCGTCTCTTTTCACCCTCATAACTCAACATAAAAACCTTTCTTAAATAGATAGCGTCACAAATTTGTTCATATAATTATAACCAGTTTTTATGAATACTGGTTTTATACTTTGATTTAAATTTTGGAAAGCCTTTATATTGTCACTCTTCTCCATTTTCATTACCGCAGAAGCTAGCGTCATGAAGTATGGATCCTCCAATATCAAGCCGTCTTTGGATATCTTTTCCAAATGTGTCATGGCAGGATTACGGTCAATTATTATCAACAAAAGCAGTATGCAATTTGAATGTTTTTGTTATACTTTTAATAGAGAATAGTATAGAAGGTAT
>JAYEOF010000209.1:2114-5365 GCA_034722695.1 Campylobacterota bacterium | reverse complement strand
GGACGATGGGAACGAGAAAGTCCAACACTAAACCTCTAAAACCAACTTCACAGGACAATGGTCACTCCCCATTACAGCATCTAAAATATCTGCATCGACTATCTTCTCTTTGAGGTCATCTGAAACATAGAAGTAGTCTATACGCCAGCCTACATTATTTTTTCTTGCTGATGCTCTGTAGCTCCACCAGCTGTAACGGTCTACTATATCACCATGTACATGACGGAAAGTATCTATGAAACCTGAAGCCAGTAGTTTATCTTGCCATTCACGCTCCATAGGCAAGAAACCAGACGTTTTTTCATTGGCTTTTGGTCTAGCAAGGTCTATGGGGTGGTGGGCTGTGTTTACATCTCCACATACAACGATAGACTTACCCTCTTCTCTCAAGGTATTGATATGTGTCAGGAAACGGTCATAAAATGCCATCTTATACTCTAAACGCTCATCATTGCGCTGTCCGTTAGGGAAATAGACGTTGAAGTATGCAATATCACCAAAATGATACTCGTTAATACGTCCTTCATCCAAGATATCTACATGATCACAAGAGAAAGCTTCACCTTTCATGTCTGTATAAAGTGCAACACCGGACTGACCTTTTTTAGAAGAGGAGTTAATACTGTTGAATTTGTACTTTCTATCGAAGATAGTCTCAGGTATCTGATCTGCTTCTGCCTTGATCTCCTGTAGCCCTAAAAAGTCCACATCTTCTTCATCTATCCATTTAAGTGCTTCTTTTTTTTCCACAGCTCTAATGCCATTTACATTCCATGATATAAAAGTAAGTTTTTCCATATGTTTTCCTAAGTTATTTAGATAGAATAATAGCCAAATAGACTTCAATAATAAAGGCTTCATCATGGCAATAGAAGATAAGCAAAAGTGGGACAAGAAATACCAAAATAACCCTACCCCGGATAAGCCTATCAAACTCATAACAGACTTTGCAAAGTTAGCCACAGGAACTAAAGCACTTGATATAGCCTGTGGTATGGGAAGACACAGCAAATACCTTGCATCCATGGGGTTTGATGTGGATGCATTGGATATCTCTTCTGTTGCCATAGAAGCACTTCAAAACATTCCACATATCCATGCTCAAGAGGTTGATTTTGATAGCTATACTTTTCCAAAAGATCATTATGATCTTATCATTTGTACATTTTTTCTCAAACGAGAGATATTTCCCAAGATAACCGAAGCATTAAAAGAAGGAGGAATATTTATCTATGAGACATTTCTTCATCATCCGGATAATGAAAATGCCCCTTCTAATCGTACTTTTCTCTTAGAAGAAGGAGAGCTTGAAGTTACATTTGACCATGAGTATGACATTATGCATTTAAGTGAGTACTGGGATGAAGATCTGCAAGGAGCTAAAACGATGAAGGCTGCCATGGTGGCTAAAAAGAAGAGTGGTGGAATGACAGATGATGACTTTTGGGCGTAAACACGCCCGCTTATTAGTTAACGATACTTACTTTCGTACCTGTATTAACTTTAGCAAAGATCGTTCTAGCTACATTATCAGGAAGTCTGATACAACCGTTTGTGCCAGGATTTCTTTTTACATATTTACTTGAATGAAGACCGATACCTGAACTTGTTAAACGCATCCAGTTTTTAAGTGAAGCACCTTTATACTTTGCTTTAGGTCCTCGGTACTTTCTTCTGTCACCCTTGTAAACCATTTTACCGTTACGATAAAATTTACCAAAGATCGTTGAACGTTTATCAAAGATCTTTTCCGTAATTTTAAATGTACCTTTAGGTGTTCTCTTGTCTCTGATCGTTCTTGTATTTGGCTCTAACTTTCTTTTAGCACCTGTTGTACACGGAGAACAGAGTGCTACTTTACCATCTACATAAAGTCTTACTCTCTGCTCAGAGATATCTACTTTGAGTTTTGTATTTTTTCCGTTTGCTTTACTAAGAAGTGATTTGTCTTTAAATACTTTATAACTTTTCTTTAGATTTGTTTTTCTTTTAAAATCTGCATAACAAGATGAACTTGAAGAACTTGCAACTTTTTTTACTTTAGGAAATTTAATATTTTTAGATACTTTATCTAATTGTCTTTTTGTTTTTGTGCCAACATACCCGGCAACAGGCATAAGTTTGTGATGCTTTTGAAATTTAACTACAGCATCTTTGGTATCTTTACCCCATTTACCATCAGTATTTAAATTTAAATTTAAATTTTTATCTGCATTAAGAGCAATTTGTAAATTTTTTATTTGGCTTGACTCATTGATACACTCTTGTGTACCAGTATTTTCACACATATCATCATACGTTTTAAAAGAGTGTTTTGCCTGAGAGAAAGAAAAAAGCATTAGTGTAGTAAGCAGTATTTTAGTAATATTCATTAAGTCTCCAAATTTTGATTGGGGGTATTTTACCTTTTTAAAATAAGCTAAAAATAAAAGTTTGCTTAGTTTATACTTAAATTTCTACTAATTCCAATAAGTTAAATAAAAAATGAAGAGAGAAGCCCTATAAGTCCACCAAAGACTCCACCCCACACCACTAACCAACCCAAATGCTCTTTTATGAGCTCCTGCACAAGGTCTTTAACCATCTTGGGGGTTAGCTCTTCAAGCCGTCTTGTGATAAGTCCTTCAACTGAGGCTATCATATCTTCACTCAATGCTGAATTTTGGATATGATGGTCAAGTTGTGCCTTGAAGGTCTCAGAGGAGACTATGGAGCTAACCGCTGATTTAAGTTTACGGGAAAAAGGTTCTCGTAGTCCATCCAGTGCTTCTTCGCCACCAAACATACTTATGGCTCCCCCAAACTTAGACTCCATCACTGTTTTAGAGAGTGCTTCAAATGCCGGAGTAAAGTCTGCACCTTCAACCAAAGGTCTAAGGTCAATCTTCTGCTCTTCCTGTGCAAAGAAATTTCCTAACTGTTCTTTGGTAAAAAACTGTTTCATGATCATCTCTTTAATAGAGACTTTAAAAGTGTCAAAGTTCTTCTCTATCACACCAGAGCCATACAACAAAGGCACTTTTTCAAATAACATATGAATGGCCAGTTGGTTGGTAATGGCTCCTGAGAGTGCAAAAAGCCCTGTAAAGAGAAGTGCATGATGGTATTCTGCCGGTACAAAAAATGAGAGTGCGATAAGTAGTATGGAAAGACCATCTGTGATCAAAGATTTGGACATCTATTATCCTGTTTAATTTTAGGGTAATATAGCAAAATATTGGTTATAAATGCAATGAAGCCTTACAATCATT
>JAYEOF010000209.1:0-2014 GCA_034722695.1 Campylobacterota bacterium | reverse complement strand
CCTCTAAAAGCTATTTGAATATCTCTTGGGTATAATCTTATTATCTAAATTATATACAGATATAAGCCAGGAGACAGATGAAGAGTGAAAAACCCTACCCCTCTTTGACTCAATCACGATACTATCTTGTACTTGAATTACTGAGTATATATGTGATTTTGCCTACCATTTTATTTTTCTTTGTTTCGCCACCTGTTTTACCATTGCTGTGGCTTGTCACTATATTATGTACGTGGGCTATTTTTAGAGACAGAACATTTGACAGGAAGAGTCTATGGCGTGTATCTGCATTCAAAAATCATAGCAAAACCATGTTCATACAATTTGTAATAATCTCAATACTTCTTTTTGCTCTAGTCTATCTCTTCATGCCCGAACTGCTTTTTTATCTGATAAAAGAGAATCCTCTCTTTTGGTTTTTAATCATTTTTTTTTATCCCCTGGCTTCAGTCTATCCGCAGGAGTTACTCTATAGGACTTTCTTTTTCCATCGCTACCAAGCTCTTTTTACAAAGAGATGGGAAATGATCACCATTAATGCGCTACTCTTTGGCTATATGCATATTGTTTTTCATAATTGGATCGCGATTTTATTGACCATAGGAGGTGGATTTTTGTTTGCTTGGATGTATGAACGTACACGTTCAACACTTCTTGTCTCTCTAGCACATGCACTTTATGGAAATTTATTATTCACACTTGGGTTAGGTATATACTTTTATAACGGTACTATGGGAACAATTTTTTAAATTTTGATGCTCTAAATCAGTCTATACTCTTTTCAATAATCTCTCATCATAAAGTATATTTGTTATAATTTGTGATATCTCTTCAGATAGGACAAAATGGAAGATCATAGTTTCTCTCAAAAATACTATACTATACTGATCGATTGGACCATGCAAATCCCTTTATGGATCGATCTATTAGTATTGGGTGCAATAATAGTAAGCCTCTATCTAATCATGCATAAACTCTTACCTCTCATACATAATACGATCTTACCATTCATACGATCAATTTGGGGCTCACTCAAAGAGGCTTTTAGTAAAAACAGTGATTGGATCTCACTTAAAAAACAATATCCACGTCTCTTCTCTTTCATTCACTCTCGTTTGGATACTTCACACTTTAGTGGGCTCTCTTTGACACTGTTTTCTATTCTTGTACTCTATATCATGGCTCTATTTGGCGGCTTGGTAGAGGATCTGCTTACTCAGGATAGTATTGTAGAGATCGATCATCTTATCGCTGTATGGAGTGCCACTGTCAGGACCAACTTCTTCAATGAATTCTTTTGGGCTATCACACAACTTGGCAGTATATGGGTGATCGGTTTCTTTGTTGCTTCTTTTTCACTCTTTTTATGGTTTTCCCATAGACGTTACTACCTATTGGGACTTTATACGAGTATCATTGGTTCTGAAATATTGACTATTGCAGGCAAATATGCTTTTGCCAGAGAGAGACCTTCCACTGCACTCTTTCAGGAATCACTCTACTCTTTTCCCAGCGGACATGCAACGATCGCTGTCGCTTTTTATGGCTTTGTCCTTTATACTTTTTTTCAGGAAACACCCACCTTTCGCAGCAAACTAAATCTCTTCTTTATTGCCTTGACCGTGATCATTCTTATAGGAATGAGTCGTATTTATTTTGGAGTACACTATGTGAGTGATGTCTGGGCAGGGTATCTGGTCGGGGCTATGTGGATGGTTACTGCTATGGCGATGAGTGAATGCCAAAGATGTCATACTTTTTCCAAGAAACTTGACCTAAAGCATAGTCATCGTCTGGCAGTCTTCATTGGGATGGTGGCATTTGTTTATTATCTTCTATATCTATATTGGCATCCGTTAATTTTATAACCTTTGTTCCAACATGCTATGTAGATCTCCTACAGACCTTACGGCATCATTATGATCAGTAAAACCCCAGTCAACCATGATGTACTCTATCTCAGCCTTTTTACTTGCCATTTCATCTCTTGGTCCATCACCGATGAAAAGAGAAT
>JAYEOF010000208.1:2129-19254 GCA_034722695.1 Campylobacterota bacterium | reverse complement strand
CTAAGGGAAGTCGCTCTTCTTCTAAATTTGATGTGCATCAGCCACAGATAATCTCTTTGCTCAAAGAGGGATTAAATGTAAGTGCGATTGCCAGAGAGTTGGAAGTAAGTCGCAGTTCTTTGAAAGATTATATAGAGTCAAGAGGTATTAGAGAATTGGTAGAAGGATCTTGGATGGAGATAAACCAGCCGCAAAAGATCTCAGGCGTGGACAATACTTTGTTAATATGTCCATTTGAACAGGAAAAACAACAAAAAAGGATATCGTAATGGCAGAAATAGCGGTAAATACAGAAGAAAAACCGAAAAAGAATCAAGCAAAAGAGTACCTGAAGGGGTGGGTACCTTATAGAATTAAGCGTTATTGGGCATATGCAATAGCAACGATCATAGCATTGGTAATGCCGTGGATCACTATAGGAGGAAATCATATTTTCCTACTTAGTTTTGACCAAAAGAAACTACACTTGGCAGGGACTGCATTTGATATGCAGGAACTTTATCTTATGCCTTTCTTGCTTATGTTATTGTTCCTGGGGATCTTTGCTGTAACGGCTGTAGGTGGTAGAGCATGGTGTGGTTGGGCCTGTCCTCAGACTATCTTTAGAGTCATTTATAGAGATGGGATAGAGACGAAACTTTTAGGTTTACATAAGCGTATTAAAAATAAGCAGAAAAAACCGGATATGTCCAAGACAGAAAATCAGGTGAAAAAAATAATTGCTATTTTACTTTGGTCAGTATTGGCACTGGTTGCGGCTGCAGACTTTTTATGGTTCTTTGTACCACCTGAAGATTTCTTTGCTTATTTGGCGAACCCTTCAGAACATATGCTGTTGGTAGGTATACTTCTTAGTACAGCAGCATTTATTGTCGTGGATGTTGTTTTTATTAAGGAAGACTTTTGTATCTATATCTGTCCTTATAGCCGTGTGCAGTCTGTACTCTATGATGATGAAACTGTCCAAGCAGTATATGATCCTATCCGTGGGGGAGATATCTATCAGGGGCATGGTTACGAGAGAGAAAAGAAGTATGATAAAACCAAAGAACTTTTAGCTGCGGAACCAAATGCTGAGTGTACGACATGTGAGTCTTGTGTGACAGTATGTCCTACGCACATCGATATCCGTAAAGGAATGCAGTTAGAGTGTATCAATTGTCTTGAGTGTGTGGATGCCTGTACTACCGTGATGGGTGCACTGGGTAAACCAAGTTTAGTGCGCTGGTCTAGTGAAAAAGAGGCACTTAGACATGAGGGAAAAACAAATTACTTTAGACCAAAGATCATTGCTTACTTTACAGTATTGGCAATCGTATTGATTGCACTTTTTGCGATGGGAAGTACGAAAGAGCATATGCTCCTCAATGTAAATAAAAATACAAGACTCTATAAAGTGCTTGATGGTGGTGTAGTACAAAATGACTACTTGTTCTTGTTCCAAAATACAGACAGTAAAGAGCATACATATTACTTTGAGATTTTAGATAATGACAAGATAGAGATCATTAGACCAAAAGAGTCATTTAGTATCGCGGCAGGGAAAAAGAGAAAAAAAGTGGTTGTTTTACAAACCAAAGAGAAGTTAGTAGATGATGCGAGAAAAGATGTGCCGATCCCTGTAACTATCAGAGCGTACGCATTGGATGACAAAGAGAAGATCGTGGTAGATAGACATACAGTATTTGTTTATCCTCGTTCAGATCTTATTAAGAAATAAGGAAGTGTGTTAGAATGAAAAATGTAGAGCCAACATTGAAAAAAATAGAAGATTACAATGGCAAGGAGAGCAAAGAGAAAAGAATGACTATTTGGATAGTAATTCTTTCCGGTCTTCTTATCGGAGCTATCTATGGGGTCATTAACGCAAACTCAAGTGTATCCGATGATCTTGGTGTCTCCCATACTACGGGTATGTACAAATACTAATCGAAAGAAAGGAAAAGAGTATGATAAGAATTAAAATTCAATGCAAGCGAGGCACTAAATGCAGAGTCGTACAAAAGTTTTAGTACTGGGTGGCGGATTTGCCGGTGTAGAAGCAGCGATCTATCTTAGAAAGCAAGAGCTTGATGTAACACTGGTAAGTGATAGAGACTATTTTTACATCTATCCTACTTCCATCTGGATACCTACGGGTGAAGTAAGTAAAGAAGATGTATCTGTACCTTTGGATAAGTTAGCTTTTGCGCATGGGTTTAAAGTTATCGTTGATTCTGTAACGAAAATAGAAGCTAAAGCAAAGAAGATCACTCTGGAGAGTGGCCGTGTTTTAGATGAGTATGATTACATAGTTGTAGCACTTGGACAAGATAAGATACAGATGCAAGGCATGGAGCATACACTTTCCATCTGTGGAAAACCGGAAGAAGCTACGGAACTTTATGAACGTTTGGACCTACTCATGCTCAAAGGTTCCGGAAAGATAGCTATGGGCTTTGGTGGTAATGCCAAAGATCCTTCAGCAGTACGTGGCGGTCCTGCTTTTGAAGTTCTTTTCAATGTGGATACCTATCTGAAAAGAAAAGGATTACGAAAAAACTTTGAACTTACTTTCTTTGCTCCTATGGAAAAGCCTGGTATGAAAATGGGTGAAAAAGCACTGGTAATGATGGATAAAATGTTTAAAATGACTAATATTCATAAACAAGTAGGTTCTAAGATCACACATTTTGATGCAGACGGTATTAGCTTTGAAGATGGCACAAAACTAGAGTCTGATCTTACGATGTTCATCTCTGCAGGAACAGGGCACAGCATTATAGAAGATTCTGATCTGCCATTGAGCGATACAGGCTTTGTTGTTACCAATGAGTATAATGAGATAGAAGGTTTTGAAAATGTCTATGCTATTGGAGATTCAGTAGCACTGTTGGGCCCCGACTGGAAAGCGAAACAGGGGCATGTGGCTGAAGTAATGGCTAAAAATGTAGCCTATAATATCTTTCATCATCAACAAAATATACATTCTAAGCAGAGCTATGTAGGTCATCTTAATATTTTATGTGTGATGGATACAGGAAATGGAGCAGCCTTTGTTCACCGAAATGATAAAGGTGGAACGATGATCCCTCTACCTGTGATCGGACATTGGATGAAAAAGGGATGGGGTTGGTACTGTAGAAACTCTAAGCTAGGTAAGATGCCTCGAATTCCAGGAATGTAACTTTATAAGAGCGTTTTAAAAATCTTCCATGATCCACCTTATATGGTGGATTAACTCTGTCACAAAAATCAAAATAAATTATAACTATTATAACTCTAACTTTTATATAAAATCGGTAAAATATCAAAATTGCTAAACACTAAAGGAAACCACAATGAAACAAATTACTGTTATGGAAAAATATCCGGTATTTACATTGGAAATAGATAAAAATGAAACAAGTTATACAAATATAGATGAGATCTTCACTTATCTTAAAGAGCAGATCACTGCACATCCTATTGCAACCTATATAGGAGAGTTTGATCACTATGCACACACTTCAAGTCTTGAAGTAGGGCAGATCAGTGATGAGATCAAAGATGCAAAAAATATCATCTGTTGTTTTGGAAAAGTGTTACCTAAACCGGAAATATTGGCTGTTAGACCAAGAGCTATTGGTGTAGCTGAAATGGCTGATAGTTTTGTGGTCAGCTTTTTGGAAGCACCAAACCCTGATGCAAATGCAGCAATGGAGAAGTGGGCTAAAGGCATTGCAAATAAATAATAACATCTCCAAACTTTTTTTATCTATACTTGGACCCCTGCTCTTTACAGGCTGCCAAGAAGATTTTCCTGTTTATTCTAAATTTTGTGATCAGGAGCCCCTGGTCCCTCTTACATGTCTTCATTATATGGTATTGGACAAACAAGATAAAACATTATTGGAAAAGCATTTTGGTGTAGTGAACGATCCTGCATGTTCTTATAGGGTTGAATTGACTAAATATCATGTAGGATCTTGCAATAATCCTATAGTAAAAAGTACAGGAAGTGATTTTGACGGGTATATACGTATAGAGATAAAAAAAGGTTTCAAGTGTTACTATAAGGTACAGAGTGACTATAAGAGTGACGCTGATGCGGCATTTGAGAGGGTGCTAAAAAAAGTAAAAATTGATATAAATCAATAAAAATAGTTTAATTAAGACTAAATTTATCCTATTTGGTTTATACTACGTTTATCAAAATTAATTAAAGGATATTAAATGGCAACAGTAACATTTAAAAATGACATCGTGTGTAACCTAGCAGGTACAGAAATTAACGTAGGTGATACAGCACCAGTAGTAACAGTAGTAAACTGTGATCCAATGCTTCAAGACGAGCAGGTAGGTGGAGAAGGTAAAGTTCAACTTGTAATTGCAGTACCATCATTAGACACAGGTGTATGTGATGCAGAAACTAGAAGATTTAACACAGAAGCAGCGTCTCTTGACGGTGTAGAAGTAATTACAGTATCTATGGACCTTCCATTTGCAGCAGCAAGATGGTGTGGAGCAGCTGGAATCGAAAACATCAAAGTATGTTCTGACTTCAGAAACAAAGATTTCGCAAATGCTTATGGTGTTCTTTTGGCTGACGGTCCTTTAGCGGGTGTAACTGCTAGAGTTATCTTTGTTGTTGGTAAAGATGGAAAAATTGCTTATAAGCAAACTGTTCCAGAAATTACAGAAGAGCCTAACTATGAAGAAGCTCTTGCAGCAGCTAAGGCAGCTTGTTAATTCTTTCATCATACTTGATAAACCTCTTCTTTAGAAGAGTGTTTATCTTTCTTTTTTCTATTCTTCTCCCCTTTTTCAAGCTTATCAATTATCATTGTTATATTTGTGCTAAAATACTTACATATTTACCTTATATAAGGAATCAATACTAAATGAAATATATATTACTTCTATTTTCACTGCTATTAACCGGATGCGGGTTTGGACCGGATACACCAAAAGACCAATATAGTCTTGAAGAATGCAGAGAAGAGATGCTTAATGCGGAAGATTATGCTGAAGATGGGGGGATAGACCGTATCCTTGTTGTAAAGAAAGATCGTAAAATGTATCTGTATAAAGATGGCAAGGTGCAGAGTGTTATCCCTGTCTCTTTAGGAAAAAATCCTGTGGGCCATAAGCAGCAAAAAGGGGACAACAGAACACCGGAAGGTGAGTTCTTTATACATAGAAAACTCTGTTCTCCCAAGTATTATCGTTCACTCTGTATCTCTTATCCCCGACCACAAGATAAAGCAAAGGCACAAGCCAAAGGGGTGAATCCCGGTGGTGACATTACTATACATGCTCAGCCTAAGTGGAATGCAGACGGTAAGGGTGATGGGTATACACTTTCTCGAAACTGGACCCAGGGTTGTGTTGCAGTGACAAACGCTGAAATGAAAAAATTGTGGTATGCAGTACGTGAGGGCGTACCAATTACTATACGATAAGGGGTTGCTTATTAGATATACGCAAAAACAGATCGACAAATTCAATCGGCAGAAATATATTACAGAGCTGGAGAAGATAAGTAAAAATCTTTTTCGTATGTTACGAGATGAAAATGTCTGCTCTCAGAGTTTTATGGTAAAATTTGAGGAACTTAAAAAGAAGTTTGATGAAAAAGCAGAAGTACATCTTGATTCAGAGTATCATCAGCAGCTTAAAATATATATAGAGAGACTCTATCAGCAAACATGTTCCGTGGAGCTTTTTTGTGATAAATCTTTTAATGATATAAGGGAAGCTGAGATGAGTAATTTGAATCGTCTACAGAAGCTTAAAAATGGAACATCTTACAAAAAAGACAAGCATAAATCAAAGCATCAAAATGAAGATTGGGGCTGAGAATTTATTCACAGGAGAAATAATGAAGTTAAAATTAGGACTAATGGGTGTTGCATTGGCACTTTTGATAAGCGGATGTAATGAACCAACAGCTTATGGTAAAGTAGATAAGACACCGTATGCAACCAAAGAGTGCATCAATGAGTTATCAAGAGGGGCAGAGATAGACCATAGTAACAAGATAGATAAAATTGTAGTCTATAAATCAAAAAGAAAAATGTACGCCTATAAAAATGGTAAACTGATAGAGGAGTTTCGTATTTCTCTAGGAGCCAATGGTGGTGCAAATGGGGGAGACAAAGTTAAAGCTGGAGACTATAGAACGCCAGAAGGGTCTTACAGTATCGTTAGAAAAAAATGTGACAATAGGCTCTATAAATCTTTAATGATCTCTTATCCAAGTGAAGCAGATAAAGCAGCGGCACGAAAAAGAGGTGTGAGTCCAGGGGGTTATATTACTATTCATGGACAGCCTAAGTGGAATGCAGATGGACGCGGAGACAACTTTACACTTTCACGTGATTGGACGGAAGGCTGTATGGCAGTACCCAATCTGGCAATGGACAAGCTCTGGAAAGCGGTTGAAAAAGGTGTAAAAATAGAAATTCATGCATAATCTGTTGATTTTTAGCTAAATTTGATGAAGGTTATATTATCATATTGAATAATATTGGAATTCAAGGAGAAAAAGATGAAAAAAAGTATCATCGCAGTATGGATGTTAGTGTCAGCAGTACTACTTATGGCAGGGGGAAATGTTACCCCAAAATTATCGGAAGTAGCAGACATACCAGCGAAAGCTTGTAAAACAAATGAAGTATATGTTGAAAAAGATGCAAACCTCATGTGGCAGGATCAGGCATATGTAGATGCAGAAGATGGAGCATACAAACGAGAATACTCTGTAGGAAAGGCTGGTAAATGGAAGCATGCAGAAAATTATTGTCGTAGATTAGACTATGCAGGATATTTAGATTGGAGACTTCCAACTTCTGATGAGCTGCAGCATGTACATAGAATACCAGGACAAGTATTTGTTTACTTCAGAGGTAGAGACTTTTGGACATCTACGCCGGCATCAAGTGGTAAATACTATGTAGTGTACCCAGCAGATGCATATCGATATGAACATAAAACAAAGCGATCTAATTATATTAGATGTGTACGTTGCCTTGATGAGGGTGAGGTCGTAAAATAACTTTCTATCAAATGTAGAATTTTAGAGGAGTTTGATCTCCTCTTTTAACGCGATATTGAACTCTTTTAAAATTTTCTCTTTGGCTAGATCAATGAGGTACTTGGCATCTTTGAATGTCCCCTTTCCTAAATTTACCAGAAAGTTTGCATGGATATCACTCCATTGCATATCGCCTTTTCTCTCACCTTTTAATCCTACCGCTTCGATGAGACGACCTGCATGATCATTTTCCGGATTTTTAAAGGCAGAACCTGCACTTGGATTATGAGGTTGGTTGGAACGCAGGCTAAGCAGTGCATCAAGTAAAGTTTGATCAAATCCTTTTTTGATCTTAAATTGTGCATATGTGGCAATACCGTCTAGCTTTGCAAAACGGTATCCATGTTCTATCTCTTTGGCTAAAACCCATTCCCCATTTATTTTAACGGAATGCAGGATATTAAATATCTCATACTCTTTTACTCCGGCATTCATCGCTAACATCCCACCCAATGTACCCGGAAGCTTAGAACAAAATTCAAAACCTGCAATGTCATGTTTCTTTGTATAAGAGACGATGCGACCAGTAGGCATCGCTGCACCGATGATAAGCATATCACCCTTTTGTTCTATGGTCGCAAAATCTTTACTTAACATCATCAGGGGTGGGGGAGTTGGTGAGACTAAAAGATTGTTTGCCCCTCCAATGAGATATCTGTCGATAGGTATCTCATCATCTTTTTCTATCATAAGGACTTCAGCAGGTTGTCCTACTTTGATGCTTGAGTATTTGGAGAAGTCTATGGTTTTTAAAAACATTTAACTATTCCGTAATACTTCGTACTCTTTAGGTATTAGATAACCTTCTGTTTTGATAGGTGTATCCCACAGTCCATGTTTAAAACCTATCTCATAAAGTGTATCGAGCGCTTTGAGTTGTAGCTCAGAGAGTTCGATAGATTCATCAGAAGCATACATATCAAGATACTTTTTCAGCATCACGTCTGAGATACGCACAAGGTTGTCTGCTTCAAGCTTGGTACAAAGTTCTTCTTTTTTATCGTTAGCAACCTTTACACCATCTATAAGAATATTCTCTATATCTATAGCCCTATTAAGTGGAAGTGAACGACGTATGGCCATTCCACCAAGAGGGAGAGGTAAATCTTTTCCTGCTAACTCCACCCAGATATCCCATATTTCTTTTTCAACTTCTAAACTCTCATCAAAATCCAAGATAGACTCATGAATGAGTACACCGGCATCCACTTCCCCACTGACTACCGCTTCTTCTATCTCTAAAAAATCCATATAGACAGGTCTTGCATCAGGATAATAGATCCTAAACAGCATGGCATTGGTGGTATATTTTCCTGAGAGGGCCACTTTGAAATTCCGTTTTAGCTTTTTGTCTTTACGGCGTATGAGTTTTGGACCATAGCCCTCTCCAAAGCTGACAGCAGTACGAAGTAGAGCATACTCTTCTTTGATAAGCGGGTACATTCCAAAGCTGATAGCACTTACATCATAAGTACCTTTAAGCGCTTCGACATTAAGGGTTTCTATATCTAACCCGATATTTTCAAAGTCATAATCTTTAGTATCAACCCATCCAAACTTGATGGCATAGTACATAAAAATATCATCGGCATCGGGTGAATGGGCTAATTGGATAGTTTTGGGCATCTAAACTCACTTTATTTTATAGTAAGTGTATTTTATCATAAGGCACTAAAAAAAGAAATTTTATAAAAAATATGTCAATTTGACATATTTTTGCCTCTTTTTCTAGAAATACATTAGAATTGTGCAGAAGTTAAATTATGTAATGGCATTTCATAGTCCTATTACATGATTTGGGTTAAAATTCAACATTAAGGTTAAGGATATGACAATGGCAATGGACGCAAACAAACAAAAAGCACTGGATATGGCGATCAAACAGATAGATAAAACGTTTGGTAAAGGGACTCTTATGAGACTAGGAGATAAGGAGTTTGAACCTATTGAATCGATCTCTACAGGTTCTCTTGGGCTAGATATGGCTTTAGGGATCGGCGGTATCCCTCAAGGACGTATTGTAGAGATATATGGTCCGGAATCATCAGGTAAGACAACACTGGCACTCCAAACTATTGCTTCTGCACAAAAAAAAGATATGGTATGTGCTTTTATCGATGCCGAACATGCGCTAGATGTAGTCTATGCTAAAAATCTAGGGGTAGACACTGATAATCTTCTTGTTTCTCAGCCAGACTTTGGGGAACAGGCACTTGATGTATTGGAAACACTTACAAGATCTGGAGCTGTTGATTTGATCGTTGTCGATTCTGTAGCCGCACTTACACCAAAGAGTGAGATAGAAGGTGACATGGGGGATACCCATGTAGGACTTCAAGCAAGACTTATGTCACAGGCACTTCGTAAACTGACAGCAATTTTACACAAAACAAACACAACAGTGATCTTTATCAATCAAATTCGTATGAAGATCGGTACGATGGGGTATGGTTCTCCGGAGACGACTACGGGTGGTAATGCATTGAAGTTTTACTGTTCTGTACGTATAGATGTAAGACGTATAGCAACTCTTAAGCAAGGAGAATCATCCATCGGTAACCGAGTAAAAGCTAAAGTTGTGAAAAATAAAGTGGCACCGCCGTTTAGACAGGCAGAGTTTGACATTATGTTTGGTGAAGGCATCTCTTTTGTGGGTGAACTCATAGATTATGGTGTAAAAATGGACATTATCGATAAATCAGGAGCATGGTTCTCTTATGGTGCAGAAAAATTAGGTCAGGGTAAAGAAAATGCTAAAATTACTATCAAAGAAAATCCGGAAATGATGGAAGAGATAGAAGGAAAGATCAAAGATGCTTTGGGGTTCGGAGAAAGTTTGACTGTCGATGAGAGTGAGATGCAAGAAGATTAAATTTTTAAGAGCTTGCATAAAGTAATACTTTATATAATGAGAAAATAGTAAGACTGAATTTGTGGTACTTAAGTATCTTTGGACAAATTTAGTCTTCATACGCATACACTATTTCCCTCCCCACCCTTTTTTTGAATAACCCCAAAAATATGATTTTAAATTGTTTAACGCAACCCCCCCTCTAAAATATAAGCGTTACACTATTGCAAAATTTCCCAATTCTAGATTTAGGATAATATTGTTAGTGCTTCCCTTAGGTAAATTTTGCTAAAATAAGTGATAAAACTAAATCAAAAGATGAAGCTTTAGCAAGAGGAAGTGATGTGGCGTTTTGCTTTTCATCGCAGGAACACATATTTTATAAAAAGGGGAATAGATGATTTTTATCGATGAGGTTGTAGCAACAGAAGTAATGGACAGTAGAGGTAATCCTACGGTTCGGGCAACAGTAAGTTTAAGTGACGGTACTACAGCTAGTGCCATCGTGCCCAGCGGAGCAAGTACAGGAAAACGTGAAGCATTAGAACTTCGCGATGGTGGTGACAGATACATGGGTAAAGGTGTACTTCAGGCCTGTGAAAATGTAAATGGCGCTATTTGTGATGCACTTGTAGGTCTTAGTCCTTTTAATCAAGCAGAGATCGACCTTGTAATGAAAGAGGTTGATGGCACTGATAATTACGGAAACCTGGGAGCCAATGCGGTACTTGGTGTTTCAATGGCAATAGCCAGAGTGGCTGCGCAAAGTATGGGTATGCCACTCTACCGTTACCTTGGTGGTGCAAATGCGGTGGTAATGCCAGTACCAATGCTAAACATCATTAATGGTGGTGAACATGCAAACAACTCTGTGGATTTCCAAGAGTATATGGTCGTACCGGTAGGATTTGATAGATTTTCAGAAGGTCTTAGAGCATGTGCAGAAGTCTATCATAACCTTAAAAAGATCATTGACGAGATGGGTGAGAGTACAGCGGTAGGTGATGAAGGTGGATTCGCACCCAATCTAAGTAGCAATGAAGAGCCTCTTGAAGTGATCGTGAAAGCGATAGAGAAAGCAGGATATAAACCAGGAGAGCAAATAGCTATTGCTCTTGATGTTGCAGCAAGTGAGCTGATCAATGATGAAGGCAAGTATGTGCTTAAGTCTGAAAACAGAGAGCTTACAAGTTCTGAGTTAACAGCATATTATGCTGATATGTGCGAGAAATATCCTATTGTTTCTATCGAAGATGGTTTGAGTGAAGATGACTGGACAGGATGGAAAGAGCATACAGAAGTACTTGGAGATAAAGTGCAATTGGTTGGGGATGACCTTTTTGTAACGAATGTCGCTATTTTGGCTGAGGGGATCGAAAAAGGAATAGGTAACTCTATTCTGATCAAGCCAAATCAGATCGGAACAGTATCTGAAACGATGCAAACAGTCAGACTTGCCCAAAGAAGCGGTTATACTTGTGTAATGAGTCACCGTTCTGGAGAGAGTGAAGATACTTTCATCGCAGATTTTGCTGTAGCACTTAATACAGGTGAGATCAAAACCGGATCAACGGCAAGAAGTGACAGGATCGCTAAATATAATAGACTTCTGGAGATCGAAGCTGAACTTGGGCAGTTTGAGTATTTAGGTGCTTCACCTTTTATAAAATAAGTTAGGGTAAGCATGGCAAATACGCAGAAAGCAGAAGCGATTGCCGGATTGTCACTAAAAGCCTTTTTAGTGACAACAATAGGGATTTTACTTTTTGGTATTTATGTTGGTGTTTTAATTTATGGAGAAAATTCACTTACTGTTTTGAATCATCTTAAAGAGAAAAAACAAGCGTTGAAGCAAGAAGAAAAAACATTAAAAGTAGAGAATCAAAGGCTTCAAAAAGAGTATTTTGAATTAAAACAATTGGAACCCAAGGAGTTAGAGAAATGAAGCGATATTTATGGACAGCAATGGTATTACTATTTGTAGGTGCAAATGCATCTGATAATCCTTTTGATCTAAATGCGAATCTTAAAAAGATCGACCAGGATCAGGATGCTTTACTTTCTGAATTAAGAGATGTGGCTAGAGCAAAAGAAGCAAAAGCAGGAAAAGTAGAGGACGTTAAAGTTGATACTAGCCCAAATGTTTCAAAGGAAGAGACAATACCAGTTGATGAAGCAGTAGTGATACAAGCAAAAGTCATGGAAGAAGAAAGAATTAAAAAAATCAAAGAAGAGCAAGCCAAGATTGAAGCACAAAGAGTTCAAGAAGAGCAAGCAAAAGTAGATCAAGAGAGATTAGCAGCGGAAAAACTTGAAGTTGAAAAGTACGAAGCTCAAAGAGTTGCAAAGAATAAACTTAAGGCAGAAAAATCAGCTCAATTGGAAGCAGAAAAAGCCAAATTGGAGAGTGAAAAACTTTCCCAAGAAAAAAAGGAAGCTTCTAAAAATTTAATAGTGGATATTAATACTACACGTGAAGAGATAGAAGCTACAAAAGTGGCGGATAAAGCATATAAAGAAGCAGTAGCAAAGGTGGATAAAGAGGGAGATTTAGACCAACTAAAAGCAGAAAATGAAAAACTTGTTCAAGAAAAAGAAGAAGTTGTCAAAAGTGTTAATAGTTCACCTGAAGAGATAGAAGCTACAAAAGTGACGGATAAAGCATATAAAGAGGCAGTAGTCACGGTGGATAAAGAGCAAGATTTAGCCCAATTGAAAGTAGAAGAAGAAAAACAAGAAGCCACCAAAAGCGCAATAGCGGACATTAATATTACACATGAAGAGATAGAAGCTGGAAAAGAAGCTGATAAAACATATGAAGAAGCTATAATCGAGATGAATAAAGAGGACTAAACTTCTTTTTTCTTCTTAGAGTGTAATATCTTAATGATAATCATTGAGATCAGAATTTCAAAGATACTTGCTAGAATAAGTTGATAATAACTCAACAGATCTAATAACTTTGTTTCATATCCAATAGTAGCAACAGCTACAAGCAGTGTCAATGGCATAGAGAGAGATAGCGCTATGAGTAAAGCATCTCTGGATCCACTGATACCTTTTAGAACAACAGCTGCTAGAATCCTTGATAAGATCATTAAAAAAGTAATGAGAAGAGCCCCCAAAACTACTCCTTCCACAGCAAGAGATTTAAGGTCAAATGATGCACCGACATGGATAAAAAACAGAGGTACTAAAAATCCAAATCCAAGACTTGACATTTTTTCTTCCAGCTTTTTTTCATGATGGAAGAATGCTGAAATAGCAACACCGGCGATAAATGAGCCCAAGGCAAGTTCAAGCTCCAAAGAGAGCATCACTGCGATCAAAATGAAGAACAGTGCCATCGCAAGACGGATATCCTGGTCAGATGTATCAAATTTTGGAACCAGAGTGTTTTTGAGTTCAGGAAACCACCAAAAGAGAAGATGCAGCAATCTATAGAGTAGATAGACAGAAGCGATAAAGAGAACAAGATATCCTATTTTTGTAATCAGTGTCAAGTTTACGCCTGTTGTACTGGCCGCATCAAATAGGGTAAGTACTGCAATACTGATTATCTCTCCCAATACACCGGCAATAAAAGCCAAACGTATCCATGATTCCTCTTTACCATATGTTTTGGATAAAGAGGCAAGTATTCCTATCGAGATAAGAGGCATGGAGATAATAGTAATAGTGTTAAGATGGAATACCAGACCAAATGTAATAGAGAACATGGCCATAAGACCCAGGAAAAGCATAGATTTCTGAATGACTATTTTTGGACTTTTTGTGATCTGTTTCAGATCTACTTCCATACCTGCCAAAAACATAAGGTATAAGAAACCTACTTCTGCAATGAGGTCAAAATATTCGTTATGTCCCACAAAGCCGATATAAGCAAAAATAGAACCCAAAATAATCTCTACTGGAGGGGTAGGTATACGAAGGATCTTGGAAACAAAAGGACTTCCCCAGATAAGTAAAGAGAGGGTAAGAATAAGGGTGATATTAGTGTGTATCACAGCTGGTCGCTACCTCATATCCTAATTTTTCCAACATGACCTGATCTTTTTTAGGCGCAAGCCCGGCAGTGGTCAGGTAGTCTCCTATCACCATAGCATTGGCACCTGCTTCAAACATTTTGTTTTCTTGTCCGTTAAAAAGAAGCTCTCTGCCTCCTGCGACCATAAGCAGTGCCTCTGTACCTAAGAGTACTCTTGCCTTGTTGATAATATCTATAGCCTCATCAAGTTCAATATTACGTGTTTTGATCGGCAGAGCAGGGTTTGGATGATAGAAATTCAGAGGGGTGGACTCTGGCTGTAGAGAGGCAATAGCCCGGAGTAGATCATCTCTGTCTTGGGCTGTTTCACCCATACCAAATATACCGCCACTACAGAGTGCTAAGCCTACAGATTTAACATTTTCACATGTAGTATATCTTTCACTCCATGCGTGTGTCTGACAGATATCAGCATAGTATCGTTCTGAAGTTTCCAGATTATGATTGTAACTGTCTATACCATGTTTTTTTAGGTAGAGAAGTTGTTCTTTCGTAGCTGTACCATTACAGGCAATAAGATTTATTCCCTCAACTTCAGCTTTGATAGCCTGTGCTGCACGAGCAACAAAATCAACTTTTTTGTCATCAAGACCTTTACCTGCAGTCACAAGACAATAACCCAATGCTCCATTCTCTTTTGCTAGTTTTGCTTCCCTAACAATCTGGTCTATTTTTTTATAGTTATATCGTTCTATATCGGCATGGTATCTTACACTCTGTGTACAGAACTTACAATCTTCCTGACAGGTCCCACTCAGTATATTGTTAATGGCACATAAAAATATTTGCTTCATGATCTTACTTATTTCACTTCTTCTTTGTGTTTACACTTAAAGCACTCATAGATCTCTTTCCCTCGCAGGGTCTTTTTACCCATGGTGTAGTCACACTCAGGACATTTTTTATCTACAGGTTCAAAGTTGGCAATAAATTTACACTTAGGGTAATTTACACAACCGAAGAATTTGCCTCTGCGTCCTTCTCTCTCTTGGAGTTTTCCTCCACATTCCGGACAAGGAACAGTGAGCTCTTTGGCAGGCTCAAGAGACTTGGCATTTTTACATTTTGGATACGCAGAACAGGCAAGGAATTTTCCTCTTTTAGAGTTTTTAATGACCATCATTGAACCACATTTCTCACACTTCTCATCTGTCTCTTCCGGTCCTTCAACTTCTGTCCCATCGGTATTTTTCGTGTATTTACACTTAGGGAAGTTGCTACAGGCAATGAACTCACCATAACGCCCTTTACGCAAGAGCAATTCTGAGTCACATTTAGGACAGTTCTCTCCTGTAGGAATGGCAACTTTAAGACTTTTTATGTTTTTCTTACCGTCTTCTACTTTCTGAAGAAAAGGTGTATAAAATGCTTTGAGTATGGTTTGCCAGTTTGTAGTACCTTCTGCCACTTCATCGAGTGTCTCTTCCATGTTTGCAGTAAAGCCGCTGTCCACGATCTCCGGGAAGTGTGCTTCGAGCATTTCTGTTACCGTAAAAGCTACCTCCGTAGGGTGAATACGTTTTTTCTCCAACTCTATATATTTACGTGTCTGAAGGGTGGTCACTGTTGGAGCATAGGTACTTGGGCGACCGATACCAAGTGACTCTAATTTTTTAATGAGACTTGCTTCATTATAGCGTGGAGGAGGCTCAGTAAAATGCTGCTCCGGTTTGATGTCATCCATGCTTACGGCTTGACCTTTCGTAAGGTCTGGCAAAAGTTTGTCTTTGTCCCCATGTCCTGTGACTCTGTAGAAACCATCAAAGAGAAGTTTTCTACCACTTGCTTTAAAGGTACATTTATCACCCTTAAATAAGATACTTTGAGACTCAAGCTCTGCTTCTGTCATCTGACAGGCTAAAAAGCGGTTGTAGATGAGTCTATAGAGTTTAAGTTCATCGACTGCAAGGTAATCCGCTGCAGCTTTTGCATCAAACTCCACCATGGTAGGACGTATAGCTTCGTGCGCTTCTTGTGCCCCTTTGGACTTGGTCACATAATTCTTGGCTTTTGCAGGAAGGTATTTGTCTCCATAAGTGGTTTTGATGTACTCCCGTGCAGATTCAACTGCCTCTTTGGCAAGGTTCATTGAGTCTGTTCTCATATAAGTGATAACACCCATAGTTCCCTTGTCTGTTTTTACACCTTCATAAAGTTTTTGTGCAACCATCATGGTTTTCTTTGGTGAAAAACCCAGTTGTGTAGAGGCTGCCTGTTGAAGCGTAGAAGTCATAAAAGGCGGAGGTGTTTTAGTCTTTCTTTTTGTTTTATCTATAGACGCTACAGTAAAAGATTCTTCTTTTGCTGTAGTGACTATCTCTGTAGCATCTGCCTCTGTTTTGATAGTAAGTTTATCTATCTTCAGTCCATTATAGTCATAGATAGATGCATCGATATTTTTTTGGAAAAGTGCATCTATCGTCCAGAACTCTTCCGGTTTAAAGGCTTTAATTTCACGTTCTCTCTCTACCACTATCTTCAGTGTAGAACTCTGTACTCTACCGGCACTTAGCCCCTTTTGGATTTTACTAGCCAGAAGTGGAGAGAGTTTATACCCCACTATACGGTCAAGCAGTCTTCTAGTCTGCTGGGCATCCACAGAGTCCATATCGACCTTACGAGGTGTTTCAAGGGCATGTTGGATAGCACTCTTGGTGATCTCATGAAATACAATACGTGGAAGCTCTGCAGGCTCTTTGCCAATGGCTTTTGCTATATGATATCCTATGGCTTCTCCCTCACGATCCTCATCGGTCGCGATAAAGACGGTCTCAGCTGCTTTAGCTAACTTTTTCAGTTCTTTAACCGTAGGGTTCACATCTCTGGGGATAGAATACTTAGGTACAAGATCTCCCGTCTCTTCATCAATAGTGATACCAAAGGTACTTTTAGGAAGGTCACGTATATGCCCTTTAGAAGCTATGACTTTATACTCTTTGCCCAAGAAATTGGTGATCGTTCTTGCTTTTGCCGGTGATTCGACTATAATTAAATTTTTCATTAATACCTTACTTTATATATAGGAATTATCCATATTAATTTTTGGCATTGTAACACAAAAGTAGATAAAAGGCTATAAGTTTATCATGATTTATAAGGATTTACTTAGGTGAGAAAGGAGAAGTGTAACCAGTGCGGTAGATTAAACCACACTAGATGTACGGAGTTA
>JAYEOF010000208.1:0-2029 GCA_034722695.1 Campylobacterota bacterium | reverse complement strand
TTGGCATTGTAACACAAAAGTAGATAAAAGGCTATAAGTTTATCATGATTTATAAGGATTTACTTAGGTGAGAAAGGAGAAGTGTAACCAGTGCGGTAGATTAAACCACACTAGATGTACGGAGTTAATTAACTCTTTTTAAGAATCCTTGGAAGTGTAATACCGGTTTGACTTTGGTATTTTCCTTTTCTGTCACTATAGGTTGTTTCACACTGTTCATCTCCTTGCAAGAAGAGAACTTGTGCGATGCCTTCGTTAGCATATATCTTTGCAGGAAGAGGTGTTGTATTAGATATCTCTATGGTAATATGTCCTTCAAAACCAGGTTCAAAAGGGGTCACATTTACGATAATACCACAACGTGCATAAGTACTTTTCCCTAAACAGATAGCCAGGGTATCACTTGGCATTTTAAAGTATTCTATGGTTCTTGCAAGTGCAAAAGAGTTAGGAGGAACGATACATACGTCACCTTTAAAATCTACCACATTGTTCTGGTTGAAATCTTTTGGATCAACCACTTCTGCATTGATGTTTGTAAAGATCTTAAACTCATCAGAGACACGGATGTCGTATCCATAAGAACTTAGTCCATAACTTACTACACCTTCACCTACTAGACCCTCACAAAAAGGGGTGATCATCTCTTCTTTGGTTGATTTCTCTCGTATCCATTTATCAGATTTTAGTCCCATGTCTTCCCTTATTTCCTAATCACTTGAATATTTGCATTTGTTTTCATCTTCTCAAAATAGTCTTTGAGTGCTTTACCTTGCTGTTGTTGTTTCCATCTTGCCGCGACAGCACCCTTGGATGCTTCAAAAGGCATATTTACTTTGCCATGCTTGGAGAGAACCTTATAGCTGATATATTTGTCTCCTGCATTAATAGGACGGGTATATGAACCATCCTGGGTTTGTAAAATAGTCCCAAGCAAAGCAGGGTTCAGATCTTTTGTTGACTTTTTTACAGAACGGCTTTTTATACCTTTTTTCTTTTTTGTTTGAAGAAATTTTTTCATGACTGCTTCAGATGTTGAAGAGTATTCTATCATACTGATAGTTGCAGGAACGACAAACTCTTCTTTATGGTTTCTATAAAATATTTTAAGTTCATCTTCGCTTGGTGCAGTGATAGTTGCTACCACTTTTTCTTTATAGAACTTCTCTTTTTTCAATGATTCTTTAATGGAAGAACGATACTTGTTCCATGTAGTACCTCTCTCTTTTAATACTTTTTGCATTTTAGGGACAGTTATATTGTTTTGTGCTGCTATTTGAGCAATTTTTCCATCTACGGCATCTTCTGAAACATTAATATTTTTCATCGCAGCTTTTTGCAGTCTATCCTGGATGAGTAGATCGGTAGCTTTTTCTTTACTTACCTGTAGTTGTTGCTGGACGGCACGTATCTCAGCAGTGGTTACGGCTTCACCCTCAACGATAAGGGCAATCGCGTTAACCGTTTTTGCATGCGAAAAGGTAAGTAGTGTGATGAATCCAAGCAGAATCAGTTTTTTCATGAATATTTTCCCGTATGTTATAAGTTTAGTTAAAGATTATAACATAATCGAGTAAAAACAATATGAATAGAATAAGGATTTTAGATATAATCATCTTTTAATATAAGGCTTTGTAATGATAAAAAAAATAATTATCTTAACCATACTTATGATCACCTCTCTTTTTGCCGAAATAACAAACAGTTGTATCAGTTGTCATGATGGGTTGGCACCTATACGTGAACACAGTTCTAAAATGATGAAAGAAATATTTAAAGTAGCAGATAAAGCAGGCGTAAAAGGAAATGACTGTGTGGTTTGTCATGGGGGTAGTCCTGATCAAGAGAAAAAAGAGAATGCACACAGTGGAACATTGGCTTATTTTAAAACCAATAAGGGTCCTAAGGCATTTTATCCTTACCCGGGAAGTCCCTGGATCAATGAAAACACTTGTGGTATGTGTCACCCCAATCAGGTAGCAGCACAGGAGAATAACCTGATGGCTACAGAGCAGGGTAAGATACATGG
>JAYEOF010000207.1:0-5438 GCA_034722695.1 Campylobacterota bacterium | reverse complement strand
ATGGCAGAGTGGATACACTCTTCAAAAACCTACACTTTCGATGAAATACTCATCCATCAGGAGAGTACACTGAGTAACAACCGTCACCTCTCCAAAGATTACGTTGGTGCTTCTGCCTATTATGAGTTCAATCTACTCTTCAATGGTTCACTAAGCATGATCTACGCTCCTGAAGACCAAAGCAGCTACATAGCACCTGTCATAGAGTACAGTATCAGCGATGATGCTTCTATAGCCATAGGGGCAATGCTCTATACCGGAGATAAAGAGAGTGAGTTTGGAACTCTGGATAACAGCTATTATCTGCGTTTGAAAGCTACATATTGATAATTGAACCCTCTGAGTATCTAGGTTATTCAGAGGGTTCAATACCAACACATAAAAAAGATGTACAAAGTAAAGCAGTTTGGAGATGATTATCATATACTTTATGCTATTATATATTATAAAATCACAAGGGTTCGAATAAGATATGGCTTTAAATGAAAAAAGTATCCTTAAGATCATTGCTACCGCTCCCTTAGTTTTCATTCCCCTGGTCATTATTATTACTGCCTTGCTGGTTATCAATATCTATAATGACAGTCTTCAAAAAGCCATTGTTAAACTAGAAACCAACTTGATACAAACAGAAAAGAAAGCCATTCAGTCAAAAGTGGACAGTATTGCTGATCTCATTGTCTATCAAAAGTCCATTGTCAAAGAAGATCTGACATCAAGATTAAAACAACGGGTTGAAAATGTGATCTATACTGCTGAAACAATTTATCAGCAATATAAAGATACCAAATTACCTGATGAAATAAAAAACATCATTACCACTACACTCAGAACACTGCAATGGAACAATAGTGAAAGTTATATCTGGATTGTCGACTATAACGGAGTGTTACAGTTAGGGCCAGATAATTTACGTCATTTGGAAGGTACTTCTATTCTTGATTTTAAAGATGCTTCAGGTCAAGAGATCATTAAAGAAGAGATAGCCTTATGTAAAAAGGATGGTGAGGGCTATCTATGGGATTCATTTAGTAAACCAAGCAAAGATTTGAGTGAACAGTTTGAACAGTTTGCTTTTGTAAAAGCCTTAGGTCATTATGATTGGTATTTAGGAACAGCAGAATTTTTAGATACTGCTATCAAAACAAGAGATGATAGGCTATTAAAGAGTATTGAAAAACTTGGTGGAACATCCAGTAATTATATTTTTATCATAAATACCAAAGGTGATATGCTGCTTAATCCTTCCACGCCTGAAATGGTTGGTAAAAATATTTTTAAGTTCAACTCTCCTTCATTAAAAAATGTTCTTCACAAAATCAAAGATGCACTTCAAGATAAAAGCCAAGCATTCTTATCCTATCCATGGATCAACCCAGAGACACAACAAGAAGAGACAAAATATACCTATGTCCATACTATTGCTGATAGTGAGTGGATCGTTGGAAGTGGATTTTATAGCTCTACTATTAAAAACACGGTGGCGAAACAAACCGTATTAATGCATGAAGACTATTATTCAAAATTCAAATATCTTATTTTTATTAGCCTGATCATTCTTATTTTTGGTTTGATCCTATCTTACTTTCTTTCCCAATATCTCAAAAACAGTTTTTTAACCTATCGGCACAAGATCAATAAAGCAACAAAAGATTTACAAAAGCTTAACAGTAATCTTGAAGATAAGATTCAAGATCGGACCAAAGAGCTTGAAGAGATGACAGGTGAATTGCAAATATTAGCCTATCATGATGCACTTACCGGACTACCTAACCGAGTACTGTTAGCGGATCGATTAAAGCAAGCGATCAAAAAAGCAAAACGCCACAACACAGGATTGGCACTCTTTTTTATTGACTTGGACAAATTTAAAGAGGTTAATGATTCTTTTGGACATGAATTAGGAGACAGTGTTTTGAAAACAGTTGCGGAGAGTCTTAATGGCATTATTCGTAAAGAAGATACTCTAGCTCGTTTAGGTGGTGATGAGTTTACCATTATCATGGAAGAATTAACACGACCACAAGATGCATTGTTAATGGCAGAAAAAATTCTTAAAGTTATGAAGAAACCTGTACGTATCGATGGTCTTACTCTATACATCTCATGCAGTATAGGTATCAGTTTGTATAATAAAACAGTAAAAGATGCTAATGATTTTTTAAAATATGCAGATACAGCCATGTACAGAGCAAAAGAAAAAGGACGTGACAATTTTCAGTTCTATTCATCAGAAATGACAGAATTGGCATATAAACATATGACCATGAAAACCAGTTTACGACAGGCTATTAATAATGAAGAGTTTGTGATCTATTATCAACCTCAGATAGATGGACTTAGCAATAAATTGGTTGGAGTGGAAGCTTTGATACGATGGGAGCACCCCACTATGGGATTATTGCCACCCAAAGATTTTATTCCTTTAGCAGAAGAGACAGGTATGATCGTTGAAATTGACCAATGGGTGATAAAAACTGCCATGAATCAAGTTTCCTTATGGTACCAAGAGGGGCTAATCCCAGGTGTACTTGCACTCAATATTTCAATACCACGCTTAGAAAGTAATGATTTTCTCCAAGGACTAAAAGAACAGATGAACAAACATAGTTTTAAATCAGAGTGGTTGGAACTGGAAGTTACTGAAGGACAGATGATAAAAGAACCTGAAAGGGTTATTAAAAAACTAGATCAAGTAAGTGATCTTGGTATCAATATTTCCATCGATGATTTTGGAACAGGATACTCTTCATTGTCCCTTTTAAAACGTCTGCCGATACATAGACTCAAAATTGATCGATCATTTGTTAAAGATGTTCCACGGGATACAGAGAGTGTCGCTATCATAAAAGCGATCATTGCACTTGCAAAAAGTCTCAATCTCGACCTTATTGCAGAAGGAGCAGAGACTTCAGTACAAAAAGACTTTTTGATCGATAACGGTTGTACAACTATCCAAGGGTTTTATTATACTCCTCCTGTACCAACAGAAGAGATGCACATACTGCTTTTACAAGAGAGATGGAAATAAAGGCGCCCATTCTACAATTAAATGCAATTTTATTGTAAACAACCACATTCTGTAAGTTCAAGTTTTTTCAATACAGTCTCAATAAATTTTCCACCTGTTCTAGTGCACATATGATCTTCAGAACCACCAAATTCTACACTAAACGTTCCACTGCTTGCATCTTTTCTTTTATGCATTACTTCGGGGAAAATATCTAATTCTTTTTCAACTTCTCCAAGGAGATCACAAATGATTGATCTGCATTCGGGTTTAGTATATTCAATAATAGCCCTCATATATCCTTCTTCCATTCTAACTGACGCACATCCGTTATCTAACACAAAAATCCTTTATAAATTAATCTTATATATAATATTACCATAATTTAGAACTTAATTCAACTATTTTATACTACAGTACTTGGTACACTTGTTTGATTAAGGGAACCTCACTCCCCCACACTCTCCTGTTTTTCTTAGAATATACTTTATAAAGAGCGGACCAATGAATTCATGTACCACCGTTGTAGCAATGATCACATTCAAGATCAGAGGTGCAATGCTTTCAAAACCTGTTTGATCTTGAAGAGAGAGTGCTAATCCTATTGCAACTCCAGCTTGAGGGAAGAGTCCCAATCCAAGATAATTTTGTACATTTTTATCTGCTTTGGTCATTTTTGATCCTATCCACACACCGCTTATCTTTCCCAAAAATCTAAATAGAATATAGGCAAGTATTACAAAAGGCATTGCACTAAGAGTACTAAGATCCAGATGCATGGCAGAAAGGATAAAAAAGAGCATGAAAATGATCTCTTCAAGATGATTATCGATCTCTTCTTCTACCAGTTCAAAATCATTAGAGATATTGGTCATTACTACACCCATAACTAACGTTGCCAATAGCGGCTCAAGTTGCCAATAACTACTCAAAGAAAAAACGATAAATATCATACCTATGGTTGAAATAGTTTCCATCCCTTTATGATGTGCAAAAAGCTTATCGATCATCTCTGATATAAATGCACCTGTCATACCCACAACTGCACTCAATGCAATAACACTAAACATATCAAACAGTGTGGTCAATGAAAAATCACCATTACACGAAAATATACTCCCCAGTGTAACCGCAAAAGTAAAGAATATCAAAGCCAGTGCATCATCGGAAGCAACAACAGCAAGCAGCGTAGAAGTAAATCTGCCTTTAGCTTTGAGTTCATGTACGACAGCAATGGTTGCAGCCGGTGCTGTGGCAGAGGCAAGGCCACCAAAGAGGATAGATATGATAAGGCTTTGTTCTATAGGAAATCCCAAAAAACCTGAAAGCAGATAAAGCCCGATACTTACAAATAAAAATGCAAAAGCTGCTTCAAAAAATGTGATCGATATGATCTGTTTTCCCATTCCTTTCAATGTGCTGTATTTCAAATTAGCACCGACTAAAACAGCAATAAGGGAAAGTGCCAAGTCGATAATGATATGTGTCTCTTGTATAAAATGTTCTGGAATGACCCCTAATATTTCAGGTCCGATAATAAGCCCTAAAAGTAAGTATCCTACCACTTTTGGTAATCCTACTTTTGGACTTAACCACTCCATAAATGCACCTAATACAAAGATGATACCAATATAAAAAAGCGTTTGCATTAAAGGTAACTTCTTATGTGTTTGGAACAGTACATTTTAAACTTTGTGATTTAATAGAATGCAGTTTATTTAAAATATGTTCAAACTCTGCTATATCCTCTTCATATCTTTTTTTTAGAGCATCTCTTTTCTCTTCTATCATATGTATCTGTTTATCTACATCTTCAGGTTTTGCATGGCAATTCCTTGCTGCATCTGCCTCTTTTTCCAAAATCCAGTCCATTGCGTTTTTTATAAATTCAACCATTTAAATTCCTTCTGTAATGTTTTTACTAATCTATTCTACTCAAATTCTTATAATTTCTTTACTAGAGCGCAAAGAGTAAAATATAAACGGCTAACTATTTTTTTACATCACTTCCACATCTTTAATATCAATACCTGACAGTTTTTCCATCTTTTTTTCAACCAGATCTAAAAATTTATCTTTGTTTTTTTCATCCATATTGTTATGAAGCATCTCCAAAATATATTTTATCCCGTTTGCATTTATTTTTTTCACAGAGGCCAAGTAGTGTGTAAAAGCAATAAGTTTTACATCATCTATAGAATACAACTTCTTACTCGCCTCTTTATGAGGCAGCAAACCTTTCTCTTCATACATCTTAAGCGTTCTTATCTTTGCGGTTAGCAGTTCTGCAATACTACTTAATGGTAATATATCTTTTTTATTATCTAATAATGCCAAAATTTTTCCTTCTCTGTATTTGCAATATTTTACACTATTTAGAATTAAATATTACACTTACTTATCACTTATATAAATTTTTGTTAAGTTT